>NZ_JASCPK010000149.1:0-14712 GCF_029959385.1 Pseudomonas sp. PS01303 | reverse complement strand
GCCTATGGCTGCTATATTTTTTTATTTTTTATAAATAAAAATTTCGCAGCCTTCGGCAGCTCCTACAGAATTGTTTCGGTGTTCAGACGTTCAGATGTTCAGATGTTCAGATGTCAGGGTTTCGCGGAGGCTAGATAAGCGCCAAGCCGCCGCCCCATTTCCTCGCCCAACGCCTGCAACCCGCTCAACGGCCGCACCATCACTTCAAACTCGACAATCTTCCCTTGCTCATCAAAGCGGATCATGTCGATGCCTTTCAGTTCCTTCGTTCCGACCTTGGCGCTGAACTCCAGAATTACATTCAAACCATCCGCCGTCGCCAGCTCACGGTGATATTCAAAGTCTTGAAACACCTCGAACACCGTATTGAGGATCATCGACACCACCGGCGCGCCAGGGTAGGGCGTGTGCGCCATTGGTGAACGGAATACGGCTTTGGCGTCAAGCAACTCGGGCAGGGCGCTCAAGTTGCCGGTGCGGATCATCTCGTGCCAGCGTTTCAGCGATTCGGCAACGTTGGGCTGCAGGTTCAGCTCGGACATGGATTTACCCCAGAGTTTTTATTGTTTTCGCGCGACCGCAGTCACTCTAGCCTGTAGGAGCTGTCGAGTGAAACGAGGCTGCGATCTTTTGATCTTGATGTTCACCGATCCAGATCAAAAGATCGCAGCCTTAGGCAGCTCCTACAGATCAGATGTCATCTGATACGCTTTTTTCGATTCTATCTGCCTCTGTAACCGGTTCAGTCACCGGCACAAAATACCCCGGCAGTGCGGTCACTCACGGCAGTCCTTCATTCCGAAGCGTCCAGTGCACCGCAAACCCTGCATTGAGGAGAGCTCTATGTTCAAGATGGCGATTTTCCTGGGTGGATTTCTGACACTGACCATTCTGATCGGCGTACTCGCGACAATTTCTCCGGTTTGAAACGCGTCAAGAGTTGATGGCTGATGCCTAGGGGAATACGGCGCGAATCGTGATTTAATGCCGCGCTTTTCCCCCCGCAAATGGACGTCACCCCTCATGGCCGAACCGCGTATCCGTGCCCTCGCACTCTGCGTATTTCATCGCAATGGTCGAATTCTGGTAAACAGTTTTTACGACCCGATCCAGCAACAAACCCTTTTCCGTCCCGTCGGCGGTGGCATCGAATTCGGTGAAACCAGCGCCGAAGCGATCGTGCGTGAGGTGCAGGAAGAATTGACGCAGTCGATCCATGACTTGCGCCTGATTGGCACGCTGGAAAGCCTCTTCGTTTACAACGGCAAGCCTGGGCACGAGATCGTTCAGGTCTACGATGCCTCATTTGACGATGCCGCACTCTACGAACAACCCCATATTCAAGGGCATGAAAGTAACGGCGCACCGTTCACTGCGAGTTGGCATGACAGCTCGAGCTTCAACGAACAATCTCCGTTAGTGCCCAAAGGTTTGCTTGAACTGTTGAAGAAAAACCAATCGCTCAAGTAACCGGTATTAGAATCCCCTGAAGCTCCGACTTTCGGGAACCTCCGCCATGCGTCATTCACCATGGACTCACTGATCACCGCCGCCAGCCGTGCGCTTGCGGCGGGGGATCCGTTGGCGGCGCTGAATTTCGTCGCCCTACGCGAAGACCCGCCGGCGCTGGCGTTGCGCGGTATCGCCATGGCGCAATTGGGCGATCTGCCGCGTGCCAAGGCGTTGTTGCAGCGAGCGGTGAAGGCGTTCGGTCGCAATGAGCCGCTGTCGCGGGCGCGGTGTCTTGTTGCCGAGGCCGAAGTGGCGCTGGCGGCACGCGATCTGGGCTGGCCGGTGCAGGCGCTGGAGGCGGCGCGTCGGTTGCTGGAGGATCACGGCGACCGGCTCAACGCGGCGCACGCGCGTTACTTGCAGATTCGTCGATTGTTGTTGATCGGTGAGCTGGATGACGCTGAACAGTTGCTCGCTGAACAGGATCCTGCACCACTTCCGCCAGCCTTGCGTGCCGCCCATGAACTGGTGGCGGCGGGCATCGCCTTGCGCAGGGTTCAGGCGCACAGGGCGCAGGCGGCACTGGTTCGCGCGCAACACGCGGCGCGGGAGGCTGGCATTGAGGCGTTGAGCGTTGAAGTCGAGCACACCGCGCAAATCCTTGAGGCGCCGGTTGCCAGATTGATCATCAGCGGAAAAGAGCAGCCGCTGAAACTCGCAGAAGTAGAAACCCTGTTCACCTCAAAAACGCTAGTGGTCGACGCTTGCCGCTACAACGTACGCGGTGCCGGCATGACGGTTGCGCTTGCCACCCGCCCGGTGCTGTTCCATCTCGCCCGGTTGCTAGCGGAAGCCTGGCCGGGCGATGTCTCGCGAGAGGCGCTGATTGCCAAGGCTTTCCGTTTGCAACTCAGCGACGAATCGCACCGAGCACGGCTACGCGTTGAAATCGGCCGCTTGCGCTCAGCGCTGCAACCGCTGGCGAACATCCGCGCCACGCCTCGCGGGTTTACGTTGGTGGCCGAAGAGGTGGCGCTGCTGACGTTACCGGTCGAGGACAAACATGCGGCGCTGCTGGCCTTGCTCGCGGATGGCGAGGCGTGGTCGAGTTCAGCACTGGCACTCGCATTGGGCAGCAGCCAGCGCCAAGTGCAACGGGCCTTGGAGGCGTTGGCCTCGGAAGGAAAAATCCAGTCCTTCGGTCTGGGCCGATCACGACGCTGGATGACGCCGCCGGTGCCGGGTTTCGCGACGATCTTGTTACTCCCGGTGTCGCTGGGCAATGGCTAGGCTGGTCTCAACCAACACGAGGAAGCCCCCATGAAACACGCAAACGCAGAAATCCTTCGCGAATATGGCCCGTTCGAAGGCATCGACGGCATCCACGGCGTAACCTTCGACGGTCAGCAAGTCTGGTTCGCCAGCGACGGTCAGCTCAATGCGCTGGATCCGGCCAGCGGCGAAACCGTGCGCATGCTCAAGGTCGGCGCCGACGGTGGCACCGCGTTCGATGGCAAACATCTGTTCCAGATTGCCGACCGCCACATCCACAAAATCGACCCGGCCACGGGGCGCATCCTCAACACCATCGCCGCGCCCGGTGGTGGCAACGATTCCGGCATGGCCTGGGCCGAGGGTTCGTTATGGGTTGGTCAGTATCGCGACCGTAAAATCCATCAGATCAACCCGGAAACCGGCGAGATTTTGCGCACGCTGGAGTCGAACCGCTTTGTCACCGGCGTGACGTGGGTTGATGGCGCGCTGTGGCATGGCACGTGGGAAGGCGAGGAGAGCGAACTGCGGCGGATCGATCCGGGTAACGGTGAGGTACTGGAAAGCCTGACGATGCCCGACGGGACTGGCGTGTCGGGGCTGGAGGCGGATGGCAAGGATCGGTTCTATTGTGGCGGCGGGAATAGCGGGCGGGTGAGGGCGGTGCGTCGGCCCAAATAAATTGAGGGTGGCTGATCTGGCCCCTTCGCGAGCAAGCTCTGCTCCTACGATGATGGTTGATCACCGGAAAATTGTAGGAGCCGGGCTTGCCCGCGAAGAGGCCCTTCAGTTCGACGCAAAAATCAAGGCGCACCAAACAGCATCGTCCAGTAAACCCCTTCATCACTACGCGCCTCGCTGGCAAAACCCGCCCCCACTTGGGTAAACATCGGGTTCATCAAATTGGCGCAATGCCCCGGACTGGCCAGCCACCCGGCCATCGCCTTGCCCGGCGAACTCTGCCCGGCGGCAATGTTTTCACCAATTTGCCGGCCATGATAACCCGCCGCTCTGGCGCGATCCGCCGGCAAATCACCGTCCGGATCACGATGCGCAAAATAATTGCCATAAGCCATGGCCTTACTGTGCCCTTGTGCGGCCGCGCCCAGCGCAGCGTTCCAACTCAGCGGTCGGGCGGCAGCGAAGCGTTGGCGCCCGCACATCCGTGGCCGGGCGCGAGCGGCATTGACCTCGGCCAGCAGCGCTTTGCCGACGCTGCGGTTATCGCCGACACGGTTGTCGAGCACCGGCCGCGCCAGCACCACTTGCCATTCACTGCGCGAACGGCTGATGCCGATGTCGGCGTACTGACTGTCGAGCAATGCGCCGCAGTAGTGGTCTTGTAGCTGGTCGAAGGCTTCGTCGGCATCCTCTGCACCGACGATGCGGATGCTGCGCACCGTCACCGCCGCATATCCGGACGATTTCAGCGCCTCGCGCATGCCGCCGCCGGAGCCATAGCCGATGGGCAGCGCGAGATTATCTTTCAACGCCAGCGGAGCCAGGCGCTGCGCGGGGCGTCGGTCGCAGCGTTGCGGGTGGGCGCGGTAGTCGTTGATGGCCGTGACCAGTTGGCGTTCGGCGCCGGCGTGGGCGGATTGAGCAAACAAAGGCGAAAGCAGCAGGCACAGCGAAACCAGGCGAAGTGGGCGGGCGGTGTGGCGCATGGAGTGGACGGCTCAGGAGAGGAAAAAGCGGCGCGTGTAGGACTGGGGTTTTTGGACTTGGTTCAGGGTGGCAGGTGTGGTTTTTTTCTGGGGTATTGATGTGATTTGGCCGGCCCCTTCGCGAGCAAGCTCTGCTCCTACGGCATGTGTGGAGCTCAAGCCCTTGTAGGAGCAAAGCTTGCTCGCGAAGAGGACCTGGCAACACAAAACTCAGCGATTCAACACATCGCCCATCCACCGCAAATACTCCCCCCGCTCGGAAATCGAGTTATGCCCCGAATCCGGCACCACCTTAAGCACCGCCACCCCCTCGGGAAAATTCCTCAATAGCCGCTCAGTACTGTCCCGCGCAATCACCTCGTCATCACTCGCCGCCAGCAGTAACGTCGGTACGCGAATATGCTCCGCGTATTTGCCTGATTCATAACGATCCTTGAGCAACCACTTCACCGGCACCCACGGATATTGCTTCACGGCGACTTCTTCGAGGCTGTTGTACGGCGTCACCAGAATCAAATTCTGCACCGGCCGTTGACTGGCTAGACGCACCGCAACGCCCGAACCCAGACTACGCCCGATCACCGCCACCTGCGGATGGCTGGCGTACACCTGATCAAACAATGCCAGCGCATCCTCGGCAATTGCCTCCTCGGAAGGCTTGCCGCCACTGCCACCAAACCCTCGATAGTGCAGAAAGTACAGTGCGTAATCCGGGAACGCCGCGGCGAACTCCGGCAGATTGTGCGAGACATCCTCGGCATTGCCGCCGAAATAGATCAGCGCCCGCTGCCCGACACGCTCGCGGGTGGTCACCCAGACGTCGGCATCCGCCATCGACAATTTCAGCCGTGACTCCGCCGACTCCACCGTGCCGGCCTGCGGAAAATAGATCAGCGAGCGCTGAAAAACGAACAGCGCCGCGCACAGCACCAGGTACACAGCGACGATCAATGCGACGAGTAACATCAGGGTTCGGGACATTCGGCTACTTTTAACGGGGTAAGGAAGTCGGCAGTCGCAGTGTAGTCCAGCGATTTCGCCAGACGGTCTGCGCACACAACATGCAACAGATTCACGCAGCAGGGGAACCAGCATGAGCCACACTGAGGGTTACTCCCGTCGCCGATTGCTCACGCTGGCTGCCGGGGTTTCGGCAGTCTTCACTTTTGATCGGGCGTTGGCCACTGCCGCGCCACCCGCGACTATCCGAGGCCAAGCCATGCAGACCCGCGCCATCCCCTCCAGCTCCGAGTCATTGCCCCTGGTCGGTCTGGGCACGTATCGCGGATTCGACGTCGCGCCGGGCGACCCGGCTTATCGGCAACTGCCGGCGGTGCTCGATGAGCTGTTCACCAAGGGTGGCACGGTGATCGACAGCTCACCCATGTATGGCCGCGCCGAGCAGACCACCGGCGAACTGCTGTCGATCCATGAACCGCGTTCGCCGGCGTTTCTGGCGACCAAGGTGTGGGTACGCGGGCGCGAGGAAGGCATCGCACAGATGGAGCAGTCGTTCAGCCTGCTGCGCACCGAGCGCATCGACCTGATGCAGATCCACAACCTGCTCGACTGGCAAACCCACCTGCCGACCCTGCGCGAATGGAAAGAGCAAGGGCGCATCCGCTACATCGGTATCACCCATTACACGTCCTCGGCCTATGACGAAGTCGAAGCGGTGCTGAAGGCTGAACAACTGGATTTTCTGCAAATCAGCTACGCCCTCGATGATCGAGGTGTGGAGAAACGTATCCTGCCGCTGTGCCGCGAGCGCGGGGTGGCGGTGATCTGCAATCGGCCGTTTGGTGGCGGTGCTTTGCTGGGCCGGCTCAAGGGCAAACCGTTGCCGGCGTGGGTGTCGGACGTCCAGGTCAACAGCTGGCCGCAACTGGCGCTGAAGTTTCTGCTGGCGCATCCGGCGGTGACCTGTGTGATTCCGGGGACGAGCAATCCGCGTTATATGGCCGACAACGTCAGGGCCGGATTCGGGCCGATGCTCACCGATGCGCAGCGGCATCAGTTGATTGCGTTGGTGGGTTAGTCCGTGGCGATATCCAGCTTTCGACGAATCTTGCAGGAGCCGAGCTTGCTCGCGAAAGCGGTGTATCAGTCAGCGAAAATATCGACTGATATGGCCTCTTCGCGAGCAAGCTCTGCTCCTGCATTAAGCAGGTTGGCGGTTGGGGTCAGGGGCGATAGCGCAACGCCTCCAGCAACAACGCAAATGCCGGTGCCGCCTGACGCCGGCTCGGGTAGTAGAGGTGATACCCGGCGAATGTCGGGCACCAATCCTCAAGCACTTGCTGCAAGCGACCATCGGCGAGATACGGGGCGACGATGTTCTCCGGGATGTAGCTCAAACCGAAACCATCCAGCGCCGCATCAAGTAACGGGTAGACGCCGTTCAACGTGATTTGCCCGGATACTCGCACCTTAAGGCTTTCGCCATCCCTCTCGAACTCCCAGCTATACAGCCCGCCGTTGGTGGGCAGGCGCAAGTTGTTGCAGCTGTGGTCGGTCAGGTCGCGCGGGGTTTGCGGGGCGGGGCAGCGGGCGAAATACGCGGGCGAGCCAACCACCGCCATGCGCATGTCCGGGCCGATGCGCGTGGCGATCATGCCTTGCGCAACGTCTTCGCCCAACCGAATGCCGGCGTCGAAGCCCTGGCCGGCGATGTCGACGAAACCATAATCACAGCTGACTTCGACGGCGATGTCGGGGTATTTGGGCAGGAATTCCTTGAGTACCGGGCGCAGCAGCCAGTCCAGCGAATGGTCAGTGGCGTTGATGCGGATTTTGCCCGCCGGGGTTTCGCGCAGGTTGCTCAGGGCTGCCAGTTCCACTTCGATCTCTTCGAAGCGCGGGCCGATGGTTTGCAGCAGGTGCTCGCCGGCCTCGGTGGGCGAGACGCTGCGTGTGGTGCGCGTCAACAGGCGCAGGCCAAGGCGCGCCTCGAGGGCGCGAATGGTGTGGCTCAGCGCCGATTGCGAGACGCCGAGCTTGGCGGCAGCTTTGGTGAAGCTGCGTTCGCGGGCCACGGCGAGGAAGGCGAGCAGGTCGGTGGCGTTTTCCCGAAGCATTGATGAGTGTCTCGCATAAGTTTTTTCGAATTCTAGTCGATTATCTGAAGAGTGCGGGTCGGTAAAGTGATGGCATTGATTCTCTGGAGGAACTTGCCATGAACCCGATTGCTGCTTCTGCTCTGACCCTGTCCCTATTGGCAGGTGAAGTGCAGGCCAATGAAAATCCTCGCGTGAGCGTTACGCCGAACGGCTCGCAACCTTCGGCCCGTGGCTCGGCGGATTGGTTCACCGGCACCGTGCGCGTTGATGCACCGTTCAAGGGATCTGATGAAGCGCGGGTCAGTGGCGCGACGGTGACGTTCGAGCCGGGCGCACGCACGGCGTGGCACACCCATCCGCTGGGGCAGACATTGATCGTTACCGCCGGGGCGGGTTTCGTGCAGGAATGGGGACAACCGGTACGCGAGATTCGCCCGGGGGATACTGTATGGATCGCGCCGGGTGCCAAACATTGGCACGGGGCGGCGCCAACCACGGCGATGACGCATATCGCGATTGCGGAAGTGCTTGATGGCAAGGTGGTGGAGTGGATGGAGCAGGTGAGCGCTGAGCAATACCCGCGATCCGAGTAGAGCCTTTTCCCCTCACCCCAGCCCTCTCCCGGGGGGAGAGGGGGCCGACCGAGGTGTCTCGCGAGTTGCATCGACCTGAAAAACCCCATCGATTATGGATTTAAAGCAGTACGTTCAAGTCGATGCATTTCGCCAATATCCCCCAATCAGTCCCCTCTCCCTTTGGGAGAGGGCTAGGGTGAGGGGCTCTTTCAGGCGTTTAAATCATCTCCGGCAACGACGACAGAATTTTATCCAGCGTAATCGGATACTCCCGCACCCGCGCGCCCGTGGCGTTATAGATCGCATTCGCCACCGCCGCACTCACCCCGCAAATGCCCAACTCACCGACACCCTTGGCCTTCATCGGCGAAGAAATCGGATCGGTCTCATCAAGAAAAATCACCTCCTGATGCGGAATGTCGGCATGCACCGGCACTTCATATCCCGCCAGATCATGGTTAACAAAAAAACCGAGTTTCTTGTCGATCGACAGTTCTTCCATCAACGCCGCACCGACGCCCATGGTCATCGCGCCGATCACCTGACTGCGCGCCGCTTTCGGGTTAAGAATCCGTCCCGCCGCACACACCGCGAGCATGCGCCGCACGCGGATTTCGCCAGTCGCCGCGTCCACAGCCACCTCAACGAAATGCGCACCAAACGTCGACTGCTGATATTGCTTGGCAAGGTCGGCAAATTCGATGCTGTCCTCGGCCACTAACACGCCGTTTTGCGCAGCATTACGCAGCGGCACACGCTTGTCGCCGACGCGCACTTCACCGTCGACAAACTCAGCCTGATCCGCCGCCAACCCGAGCTTGCCCGTCACGGCCTCGCGCAGTTTCATGCACGCGGCATACACCCCGGCGGTCGAGCAGTTGGCACCGAATTGGCCGCCAGAACCCGACGAAACCGGGAAGCTCGAATCGCCCAGGTGCACCGTCACGTCCTTCAAACCCACGCCCATCATCTCGGCGGCTGTCTGCGCGATGATCGTGTAGCTGCCGGTACCGATGTCGGTCATGTCGGTTTCCACGGTGACTTTGCCGTCGCGCTCCAGCTTCACCCGCGCGCCCGATTTGACCAGCAGGTTGTTACGGATCGCCGCCGCCACGCCCATGCCGATCAGCCAGCGACCTTCGCGGCGGGTGCCCGGCTGAGCATTGCGCTGGCTCCAGCCGAACTTTTCGGCGCCGGTTTGCAGACATTCGATCAAGCGGCGCTGGGAAAACGGCCGCTCGGTTTTGACCGGATCGACCTGAGTGTCGTTGAGGATGCGGAACTGGATCGGATCAAGTTTCAGCTGCTCGGCCATTTCGTCCATGGCGATTTCCAGCACCATCAGTCCGGGCGTTTCGCCGGGGGCGCGCATGGAATTGCCTTCGGGTAGATCAAGCGGCGCGAGGCGCATCGTGACCAGACGATTTTCAGCGGCGTAGAGCAATTGACTCGGCTGCGCCGCGACCTCGACTTTGCCGTCCTCCAGGTTGCCCGACCAGCCTTCGTGGGCGATTGCCGTGAGTTTGCCGTCCGCCGTCGCGCCCATGCGAATGCGCTGAATAGTGGCGGGGCGGTGGGTGGTGTTGTTGGCCATTTGCGGGCGGGCGAGGGCGACTTTCACCGGTCTGCCAGCCATCCGTGCGCCGAGTGCAGCGAGGATGGAGTCGGCGCGGATGAACAGTTTGCCGCCGAATCCGCCGCCAATGTACGGCGAAATCAGGCGGACTTTTTCCTTCGGCAAACCGAGGGTGGTGGCGATATCGTCGACGCTCCAGGCGATCATCTGATTGGACGTCCACAGCGTCAGCTCATCGCCTTTCCACGCGGCCAATGTGGCGTGCGGTTCCATCATTGCGTGGGACTGATCCGGCGTCGTGTAGGTCTGATCGAACTGCACTGGTGCGGCTTCGAACGCCTTGGCGAAATCACCGTGGCTGACGTCGGGCAGTTCTTCTTTCGGCTCGACGCCTTTGTCGCGCACGCTGGCCAGATCGAACTCACCAGTGGCCGCTACATAATCAACCTTGACCATTTGCGCGGCGGCGCGCGCCTGTTCGAAAGTCTCGGCAACTACCAAAGCGACAGCCTGGTGATAGTGCTGAATCTCCGGCCCGGCGAGCAGGTGCGCGGCGTTGTATTTGCCCTTGCCGAGTTTGCCCGCGTTGGCGGCAGTGACGATCGCCAGCACGCCCGGCGCGGCTTTCGCGTCTTCAAGGTCGATGTTGTGGATCCGACCCTTGGCAATGGCTGAGCCGACCATGAAGCCGTAAGCCTGATTGGCCACTGCCTCGTGTTGCTCGTAGGCGTACGGCGCCTGACCGCTGGTTTTCAGTGGGCCTTCGACACGGTCGGTGGGTTTGCCGATGACCTTTAACTGGTCGATCGGGTTGGTGGTCGCGGGCGTGTCGAATTTCATGCTTCTTCCCTCGCTTGCGCCAACACCGAACCGAGCGTGCGCTCGACCAGGGTCAGTTTGAATTGGTTGTCGTGGGTCGGCGTCGCGCCATCGAGCAGGCGTGCGCTGACGGCTTTTGCGCCGTCGGGCAGCAGCGCTTCCGCGGCTTCGACACGCCACGGTTTCGGCGCGATCCCGCCGACAGCGATGCGGCCGCTGCCGTCCTTTTGCAGAATCAGGCCGACCGAGACCAGCGCAAAGGCGTACGACGAGCGATCGCGCACCTTGTGATAAATGTGCGTGCCGCCGACGGGGGCAGGCAGGGTCACGGCGGTGATGAATTCGCCGGGCATCAGGCTGGTTTCAATGTTCGGCGTGTTGCCGGGCAACTGATGAAAATCGGCCATGGCGATGCTGCGGGTGCTGCCGTCGGGCTTCACCGTTTCGATCTGTGCATCGAGGGCGCGCATGGCGATGGCCATATCGCTCGGGTGCGTGGCAATGCAGGCGTCGCTGACGCCGATGATCCCCAGTTGCCGACTGACCCCGCCAATTGCCGCGCAACCACTGCCGGGTTGGCGTTTATTGCAGGCCTGATTGGTGTCATAGAAGTATGGGCAACGTGTGCGTTGCAGCAGATTGCCGGCAGTGGTCGCCATGTTGCGCAATTGGCCGGAGGCGCCGGCGAGCAAGGCGCGGGAGAGCAAAGCGTAATCCTTGCGCACGCGGCTGTCGGCAGCCAGATCGGTGTTGCGCACCAGCGCGCCGATGCGCAAACCACCCTCGGGCGTGGCTTCGATCTGATCCAGACCCAAGTGATTGACGTCGATCAGGTGCAGCGGTGTTTCGATGTCGAGCTTCATCAAGTCCAGCAGATTGGTGCCGCCGGCAATGAACTTGGCGCCTTCAATCTGCGCCG
Source organism: Pseudomonas sp. PS01303 (assembly GCF_029959385.1). Lineage (NCBI taxonomy): Bacteria > Pseudomonadati > Pseudomonadota > Gammaproteobacteria > Pseudomonadales > Pseudomonadaceae > Pseudomonas > Pseudomonas sp. PS01303. The sequence goes on along the minus strand of NZ_JASCPK010000149.1, from coordinate 3,373 downwards.
CTTGTGCAGCGGCAGCGGGGGAGTCGGCGCGGCTGTAATTGAACGGTCTCATGCCGGCACCTCCGCGACTTCAGTCATGGCTTCGATGATGTTTGAGTACGCGCCGCAGCGGCAGATATTGCCGCTCATGCGCTCCTGAAATTCACTGGCGATCAGTTGCGGGGAATCCGTCAGGCTGGGGCTGACATGGCTGGGAATGCCATCGCGGATTTCTTTGATAACTGACACTGCCGAGCAGATTTGCCCGGGCGTGCAATAGCCGCACTGATAACCGTCGTGCTTGATGAACGCGGCTTGCATCGGGTGCAACTGGTCGGGCATGCCGAGGCCTTCGATGGTGGTGATTTCACTGCCTTCGTGCATCACCGCCAGGGTCAGGCAAGAGTTGATTCGCCGACCATCGGCAATCACCGTGCAGGCGCCGCACTGGCCGTGGTCGCAGCCTTTTTTGCTGCCGGTCAGGTGCAGGTGTTCGCGCAGGGCGTCGAGCAGAGTGGTGCGGTTGTCGACCTCCAGCGCCTGGGGTTTGCCGTTGACTTGAATTGTCACTTTGCTCATGGCGGGTTGCTCCAGGTTGGCCGCATAGGCCTTGAGGCTGATAAACGGGGGCATCGCGAAGGCTGTCGCGGTCACGGCGCCGAGGATTAAAAATCTGCGTCGGGAAATCGTCATGGTTCGATTCCTTGTCTCTCTCAATCAGGGCAGCGGGGTTGCGAATGGCCCAAACGGGCAGCCAGCGTGATCGCCGGTCTCGTTAAGGAGTGACCGCGGGGGGGAGGGAAAGGTTTTGTTGGATTTGCGCTGATGATCAATTCGGATTTTGCGGGGCTGTAGGGGCCTCTTCGCGAGCAAGCCCGCTCCCACAGGGGGAATGCATTTTAAATGTGGGAGCGGGCTTGCTCGCGGAGAGGCCGGCACGACAAACGGTCGATAGTGGCCACTGAATCAACACGGTTTTGTCCGGTCGTATCTGCGGCTACGCGCACCGTGTCCTGAAGGCAAGGGCAGCGTGGCCGAATCCGTCGTCAAGACCTTGGTTTTAGGGAAGTGTTGAATGAAGCGCGCTACAACGATATTGCTGACCGTGACCGCCGCCGTTTTGCTCGGTGGTTGTGTGGCGGATTTTGATGATGACCATCGCCATGGCCGGCACTACGACCGCGATCATGGCCGTGATTACGACCATGACCGGCGCTGGGACGATCGCGATGATCACCGCGACGGCCGTCGCTACTACCGTGATCGCGATGATGATTGATTGAATGAAAAAGGGCGCCCCACGGGACGCCCTTGTTGTTAAAAGTGAGCGCTCGCCTGGACGCGGGATCGCGTAGGCACGGAGGCCTCGATGTCCAGCAAATGGGTGGCGAGAATGTCGCTCAGAAAGCGGAACTGATCGTTGATGCCGACCACTTCATTGCTGAAGTGATTGATCGCGGCGGGCATCAGCAGATCTTCGAAAGCTTCGTTGAACACCAGCGCCTGCGTCTTGTGCGACACGTAGTGCTGGTCGTAGTAGTTGCTGCCGAACACCGGGAAACTCACGGAGAGTGTGATGGTGTGAATCATGATGTGAACTCCTCGTTGCGTCTCGGATGTGGCAATCGTGCCTTTGATGGGCGGTGGGCGGAAGGCAATCGTGGCGATGGTGGATATCGATGGCAGTGATGGTTGCGGTTTTGTGGTGAATTTGCTGGCCCCATCGCGAGCAGGCTCACTCCTACAATTTGAAATGCATTCCCCTGTAGGAGTGAGCCTGCTCGCGATAGCGTCCGTCTTGTTACAACCAGACCAACGGCCCACCACCCGCACCTATACTCAAATCTGCCTCTTCCTGTTCAAAGGGCTCCACCACCGTGAACCTGCGTGCGCTGCTCGTCGCCGCACTGTTTCTGCTGGCCGGCTGCGCCACGTCGGCCCGCGCCCCGGTGTCAGCGCCTAAAGCCGTGTTCGTCTCGCCTGCAACCTGGCAGCAGATCGACCGCGAGATCGTCAGCGCCTCTCAGCAGGCCACCGAGCAGGTCAAGCTGTTTGCCCGCGGTTCGATGGAACATTGGCGCATTCGCGTCTATGAGCAAACTGAAGAAAATTTCATCCCGTGGTTCAGCAGCTACTGGACGCAGGAATGGCTGTCGATGAAGGTCAGTTGGTACACCGTCAGTGCCGGTGGCGAACAGGACGCTTCCGCCAAGCGTCTGGCGGCGTATCTGCTTGAGCAGTATCAGAAAAAAGTGCTGGCGCCGGTGGCGGTGGAGGTCGACCCGGACGCGATTCTCGGTCAGGCCACGGCGTTCTATGCGCAGTTGATGGCCCAGCAGATGCCGCTCATCGCCCAGCGTCATGGCGTGCCGGTTGCTCAGCTTAATGGGCGGTTGCAGAAGATTCCGGCGATCGCGCTCGGCCCTCCGCCAGCGCGCGATGCTTCGTTGTATCAAGTCATCAGCACCGAGCCGCTGAACACGCTGCCGGCGTATGCCGCGCTCATCGACAAGATCCATACCGACGGCGGCGCCAAGGGGATTGCTTCTACTGACGCCGGCATGGCGCCGGTGGCCAAACGCGCGAGTCAGCGCATGGAAGCGGAGATGGCCCCGCGCGGAGCTGCCAGCGCCGTGGCAGCCGCCGCCGGTAAATTGGCCGGTGGCCTGATTTCGGTGGGTGTCGCGGGGATCCGCGCGATCATTCAGGCCAACGATCGCCCCGACAGCGAAGCGTTGATCCGTAACAGTCTCGGCAGCACCTTTGATAAGGCCTGGCTGAAACTGGTGCAGAACCCGACGACCGGCGTCATGGCCGGCACGCTGCACATGGCCGGTCAGGTCGAACGCAATCTGGGTGCGCGGGAGGAACCGTCGGTCGGCTTGGGCGTGAACCGTGTCGAATGGCAGCCGCCGGATTCGACTACTCAGCAGATCGAACCCAACGTACAAGGAGAATGATCATGGCTTACATCGATATTTTCGTTGCGCCTGTACCGACTGCCAATCGCGAACAGTACAAACAACACTGCGTGATCGCGGCAAAACTGTTCAAGGAATACGGTGCGCTCAGCGTGGCTGAATGCTGGGGCGATGACGTGCCGGACGGCAAGCTCACGTCGTTCCCGATGGCGGTAAAACTCAAGGAAGGCGAAACCGTAGTGTCTGGCTGGCTGATCTGGCCGGACAAAGCCACCCGCGATGCCGGCATGGCAAAAATGATGGAAGACCCGCGCATGCAACCCGACGTCAACCCGATGCCGTTTGATGGGCAGCGCATGATCTACGGCGGCTTCCAATACCTCCTTGAACCTTGACCCCACACCATCCCCTGTAGGAGCTGCGGCACGCTGCGATCTTTTGATCTTTTTTTACAATCAAGATCAAAAGATCGC
>NZ_JASCPK010000148.1:0-14807 GCF_029959385.1 Pseudomonas sp. PS01303 | reverse complement strand
CGATAGCGGTATTTCAGCTGACATTGATGTTGAATGTCAGGCCGCTATCGCGAGCAGGCTCACTCCTACAAGGGGATCTGCTGCGGGTTTAGGTATTGCGGTTAGCCAAAGCACGCTCCATCCGCGCAATGCCTTCTTCCAGCATCGAGCGTGGGCAGCCGAAGTTCAGGCGTACGAACTGTTGGTGCTGATCGCCAAAGTCCAGACCGGCGCTGAGGCCAACCTTGGCTTGCTCAAGGAAGAACTGCTGCGGGTTGGCCAGATCCAGCGCCGAGCAATCCAGCCACGCCAGATAAGTACCTTGCGGCACATTAATCGTCACGCCCGGCAAACGGCTGCGCACCGCATCTACCAGATAATCACGGTTGGCTTGCAGATAGGTTTTCAGCTCGGCCAGCCACGGCGCGCCTTCGCTATACGCCACGCGGGTCGCTTCCATGCCCAGCGGGTTGACGCTGTCGACCATGCCGCAGCGGGCGTGGTTGACGCGTTGGCGCAGGGCAGCGTCCTGAATGATCATGAACGAGGTCTTCAGGCCGGCGATGTTGTAAGCCTTGCTAGCCGACATCAGGGTGATGGTGCGCCGGGCAATTTCCGGGCTCAGCGAGGCGGTCGGAATGTGTACGCGGCCGTCGAAGCACAGTTCGGCGTGAATCTCATCGGAGATGATCCACGCGTCCTGCGCCACGCAAATATCGGCCACGGCTTGCAGCTCTTCGCGACCGAATACTTTGCCCAATGGGTTGTGCGGGTTGCTCAGCAATAGAGCGCCACCACCGTTTAGCGAATCACGCAATACGTCCAGCGGCGTCAAGTAGGTGCCGTCCGCCTGAGCATTGAATTCCAGCTCGACCTTGTTCAACCCCCAATGCCCCGGCGCATGGCGCAGCGGCGGGTAGTTCGGCACTTGCACCACAACGTTTTGCTGCGGCTGCACCAGCGCTTTCAACGCCATGTTGAAACCGGATTCAACGCCCGGCAGGAAGATCAGCTCTTGCGGTTTGACCTTCCAGGCGAATTTGGCCCAGAGGTCGGCGACGATGGCTTCGCGCAGGCAGTCCTGAGCAACGCTGTAACCCACCAGCGGGTGCAACAAGCGCTGTTGCAGCGCCTCGATGACTACCGGCGGCGCGGCGAAATCCATGTCAGCAACCCACATCGGCAACACGTCGGCCGGGTAGCGGCTCCACTTGGTGCTGCCGGTGTTGTGGCGGTCGAATAGCTGATCAAAATCGAAAGTCATGCGCGGTCTCGTGAAGGCGGGTTGTTCATGGGCGCCATGATAAACCCTCAACCCCTGTAGGAGCTGCCGAAGGCTGCGATCTTTTGATCTTGTTTTTTACAAGCAAAGTCAAAAGATCGCAGCCTTCGGCAGCTCCTACAAAGGCTCTGCAGCCTCCGACGGTCGGTTTTCACACAGAACGTATGGTCTTTGTCTACAGTGAAAAGGTCGGCAGACGTTTGCCGCAACCGTGTTTGTCCAGATAAAACCCGGCACAAGTACCGGGTTCCACCTGATCAGGAGTGCACGATGGATCTCAGCCGTCGTCAGTTCTTCAAGGTCGCCGGTATCGGCCTTGCAGGCTCGAGCCTGGGCGCGTTGGGCATGGCCCCGACGCTGGCCTTCGCCGAGCAGGTGCGCCACTTCAAGCTTGCCCACACCCATGAAACCCGCAACACCTGCCCGTATTGCTCGGTCGGCTGCGGTTTGATCATGTACAGCCAGGGCGATGCTGCGAAGAACGTTGCGCAAAACATCATTCACATCGAGGGCGACGCCGACCACCCGGTCAACCGCGGCACCCTCTGCCCGAAAGGCGCAGGCCTCCTCGACTTCATTCACAGCCCCGGCCGTTTGCTCTACCCGCAAACGCGCAAGCCGGGCAGTAGTGAATGGACGCGGATCAGTTGGGACGAAGCGCTTGATCGCATCGTCGACCTGATGAAGACCGACCGCGACGCCAACTTCATCGAACAAAATGCCAACGGGCAAACGGTGAATCGCTGGCTGAGCACCGGTTTTCTTGCGGCGTCGGCGGCGTCCAACGAAGCCGGTTACATCACCCAGAAGGTGATTCGCAGTCTCGGCATGCTGGGGTTTGATAACCAGGCGCGTGTCTGACACGGCCCGACGGTGGCAAGTCTTGCCCCGACGTACGGCCGTGGTGCCATGACCAATACCTGGACTGATATCGCCAACGCGAATCTGATCCTGGTGATGGGTGGCAACGCAGCAGAAGCGCATCCGTGCGGCTTCAAATGGGTGACCGAGGCCAAAGCGCACAACGCTGCGCGGCTGATTGTGGTTGATCCGCGTTTTACCCGCACCGCTTCGGTGGCCGACTATTACGCGCCGATCCGCACCGGCACCGACATCGCCTTCATGGGCGGGCTGATCAATTACCTGCTGACCGAGGACAAAATCCAGCACGAGTACGTGCGCAATTACACCGACGTCTCGTTCATCGTCAAAGAAGGCTACGGCTTCGAAGACGGCATCTTCAGCGGCTACGACGTCGCCAAGCGCAGCTACACCGACAAGTCCGGTTGGGGTTACGAGATGGGTGATGACGGCTTTGCCAAAGTCGATCCGACCCTGCAACACCCGCGCTGCGTCTATCAATTGATGAAGGTGCATTACAGCCGCTACAACATCGACCTCGCCAGCCAGATCTGTGGCATGCCGGTCGACGCCATGCAGAAAATCTGGGACGAAATCGCCACCTGCTCGATTCCGGGCAAGACCATGACGATTCTCTACGCCCTCGGCTGGACGCAGCACTCGATCGGCGCGCAGATCATCCGCAGCGCGGCAATGGTGCAACTGCTGCTGGGCAACGTCGGCATGCCCGGCGGTGGCGTCAACGCCTTGCGCGGGCACTCCAACATTCAGGGCCTGACCGACCTTGGCTTGCTCTCCAATGCGCTGCCGGGTTACCTGACATTGGCCAGCGACAGCGAGCAGGACTACGGTCAGTTCATCCACAAGCGCACGCAGGTTCCGCTCAGACCGGGGCAATTGTCCTACTGGCAGAACTACAGCAAATTCCACGTCAGCCTGATGAAGTCGTGGTACGGCGCCAACGCCACTGCCGAAAACAATTGGTGCTACGACCATTTGCCGAAACTCGACATCCCCAACTACGACGTCTTGAAAATGTTTGACCTGATGAGCCAGGGCAAGGTCAACGGCTACTTCTGCCAGGGTTTCAACCCGATCGCCGCGCTGCCGGACAAAAACCGCGTGATGGGCGCACTGGCGAAATTGAAATGGCTGGTGGTGATGGATCCGCTCGCCACCGAGACCTCGGAGTTCTGGCACAACGTCGGGCCGTACAACGATGTGAAAAGCGCGGAGATCCAGACCGAAGTCATTCGCCTGCCCACCACCTGTTTTGCTGAAGAAGACGGTTCGCTGGTCAACAGCAGTCGCTGGTTGCAATGGCACTGGAAAGGCGCTGATGGCCCGGGCGAAGCGCAGACCGACATTCGCATCATGGCCGAACTGTTCCTGCGCCTGCGCAAGCGCTATCAGGCCGAGGGCGGCAAATTCCCTGATCCGCTGTTGAAACTGACGTGGCCGTACAAGATCCCCGACGAGCCTTCGCCGGAAGAACTGGCCAAGGAAATCAACGGCAGCGCGGTGGCTGACTTCACCGATGCCACAGGCGTGGCGGTCAAGGCTGGCTCGCAACTGGCCGGGTTCGGCTTGCTCAAGGATGACGGCAGCACCGCGTCCGGCTGCTGGATTTTCGCCGGTAGCTGGACTGAAGCGGGTAACCAGATGGCCCGACGCGACAATGCCGATCCGTATGGCATGCACCAGCATTTGGGCTGGGCGTGGGCGTGGCCGGCCAATCGGCGGATTCTCTACAACCGCGCTTCGGCAGATGTTTCCGGTAAACCGTGGGATCCGAAAAAACGTCTGGTCTGGTGGAACGGCAAAGCCTGGGGCGGCACCGACGTGCCGGACTACAAGGCCGACGTGCCACCAGAAGCCGGGATGAACCCGTTCATCATGAACCCCGAAGGCGTGGCGCGATTCTTCGCCGTCGACAAGATGAACGAAGGCCCTTTCCCCGAGCACTACGAGCCGTTCGAAACGCCAATCGGCATCAACCCGCTGCACCCGCAAAACAAGAAAGCCACCAGCAACCCGGCGGCGCGGATCTTCGATTCGGTCTGGGAAACCCTCGGCGAGGCCAAGGACTTCCCCTACGCCGGCACCAGTTACCGGTTGACCGAGCATTTCCACTTCTGGAGCAAGCACTGCAAGTTGAACGCGATTGCCCAACCCGAGCAGTTCGTGGAAATCGGCGAAGTGTTGGCGAAAGAAAAGGGCATCGCTGCCGGCGATCGCGTGCGGGTCAGTTGCAAACGCGGCTTTATCGAAGCGGTGGCGGTGGTGACGAAGAGGATCCGGCCGTTGCAGGTCAACGGCCAGGTCGTGCATCAGATCGGCATCCCGCTGCACTGGGGTTTCACCGGCCTGACGCGTCACGGTTACCTGACCAACACCCTGGTGCCGTTCCTCGGCGATGGCAACACACAGACCCCGGAATCCAAGTCATTCCTGGTCAACGTGGAGAAGCTCTGATGGAGAATCTTTAAATGGCCAGCCAAGACATCATTGCCCGCTCGGCCACCACAACGGTGCCGCCGTCGGTGCGGAATCAGGAGGCGGTGGCGAAGCTGATTGACACCACCAAATGCATCGGCTGTAAGGCCTGCCAGGTCGCCTGCTCGGAGTGGAACGAGCTGCGCGACGAGGTCGGCCACAACCACGGCACCTACGACAACCCGCAGGATCTGAGCGCGGAAACCTGGACGTTGATGCGCTTCACCGAACACGAAACCGATGCCGGCAACCTCGAATGGCTGATCCGCAAGGACGGCTGCATGCACTGCGCCGAGCCCGGTTGTCTGGCGGCGTGCCCGAGCCCCGGCGCGATCATCAAGCACGCTAACGGCATCGTCGATTTCGATCAGGATCACTGCATCGGCTGCGGTTATTGCATCACCGGTTGCCCGTTCAACATTCCGCGCATTTCGCAGAAAGATCACAAGGCTTACAAGTGCACCTTGTGTTCGGATCGCGTGGCGGTAGGCCTGGAGCCGGCCTGCGTGAAAACCTGTCCGACCGGCGCCATCGTCTTCGGCACCAAGGAGGACATGAAGGAACACGCTGCCGAACGCATCGTTGACCTGAAAAGCCGTGGTTTTGAAAACGCCGGTTTGTATGACCCGGCAGGCGTTGGCGGCACGCATGTGATGTACGTGTTGCATCACGCCGACACGCCAACGATCTACGCCAACCTGCCGCAGGATCCGGCAATCAGTCCGTTGGTGGGCCTGTGGAAAGGCATCAGCAAACCTCTGGGCCTGCTGGCCATGGGCGCGGCGGTGTTGGCCGGGTTCTTCCATTACGTGCGCATCGGCCCGAACCGGGTCGAAGAAGATGAACATCCAACGCCGCCCGACACTTCGGTGCACGTCGTTGACCCGGCGGTGCACACCTTCGATCCACGCGGGGAGGAGCGGCCATGAGCAACAAGACGATCCTGCGTTACACCGCCAACCAGCGCACCAATCACTGGCTGGTGGCGATCCTGTTTTTCATGGCCGGACTGTCCGGACTGGCGTTGTTTCATCCGTCGCTGTTCTGGCTGAGCAACCTGTTTGGCGGCGGGCCATGGACGCGGATTTTGCATCCGTTTATGGGTGTGGCGATGTTCGTGCTGTTCCTCGGTCTGGTGTTCCGTTTCTGGCGCGCGAACTTCTTTATCGACAACGACTGGAAGTGGATGCGCCGCATTGATCGGGTACTGGTCAACGATGAAGAAAGCGTACCGCCGGTGGGCAAATACAACGCCGGGCAAAAGCTGCTGTTCTGGACTTTACTGCTGTGCATGCTCGGGTTGCTGTTCACCGGACTGGTGATCTGGCGCGCGTACTTCAGTGCGTTTTTCGGCATCACCGTGATCCGCTGGGCGATGCTTCTGCACGCGCTCGCCGGGTTCGTGCTGGTGCTGAGCATCATCATTCACATCTACGCCGGGCTGTGGATCAAGGGTTCGGTGGACGCGATGATGCACGGCTGGGTCAGCCGCGCCTGGGCGAAGAAACACCATGAACTGTGGTATCGCGACATCACCCGCGACGAACGTCAGCCGGACGTGCCGGAGCGACCGATCACCAAAAAGGGCTGACTTTTGCCAACCATTCTTGAACCTGGGGAAATTGAAGCGGCGGCCAGTTCGCCGCCGTTTCTGCACCTGCCGCCGCACAATCTGTTTTCCCTGCGCGCTGATCGTCTCGAGCAGTTGGCCGAGGGGCATCCGTTGGCCGAGTATCTGCGCCTGATCGCCGGTTTATGCCGGGTTCAGCAGCAGGTGTTCGACGATCCGCCACTGACCGCGCCGTTTGATCAGCAACGGATCGAGGCGTGTCAGCAGCATGGTTTGCCGCCGTTCGCGGCGGATACGTTGGTGCGCGAGGAGGGTTGGCAGGCTTATCTCGAGGCTTTGTTGCAACGTTATCAGCCGGGTGAGCAGCCTGCTGTTGTCGAGGCGGTCGACACTTTGCGCGGCGCCAGTTCCGGCCAGTTGCGCGCGTGGGCCGTGGCGCTGGTCAGCGGCCAATATTCGATGGTGCCGGCGCAATTGGTGCCGTTTCTCGGCGCGGCGCTGCAAACGGCGTGGAGCCATTGGTTGCTCACTGCGCCGGATCTCAAATTGAAACCTGGCGATAGCCTCAGCCAGTGCCCGGCTTGTGGTTCACCGGCGATGGCGGGGGTGATCCGTCATCGTGGCAAGCACAACGGTTTGAGATATCTGGTCTGTTCACTGTGTGCCTGCGAATGGCATGTGGTGCGGGTCAAGTGCGTGTATTGCGAATCGAGCAAGGGCCTGGATTATTTCAGCCTTGAGGATGATCGCCACGCGGCGAATCAGGCGCCGTTGCGGGCTGAGGTCTGTCCGGGGTGTAACAGTTATCTGAAACTGGTTTATCTGGAAAACGATGCTGACGCCGAGGCGCTGTCGGCGGATCTCGGCAGTTTGCTGCTGGACATGCGACTGGCACAGGACGGTTATCAGCGTCTGGCGCCGAATCTGTTGCTGGCACCGGGAGACGAATGATCTGAGCGTCTACACTCTGGCGCAGTGATCTGTCTCCAGGAGTGGCTGATGTCCCTGCGGTTACCTTCCATTGATGGTTTGTTGCGTCACGCTGCGTGTGTGCCTTTGCTTGCGCGTCATGGGCGTGAATCGTTGTTGGCAAGCTTGCGCCAACTGCTCGATGAACTGCGTCCCGGCGTGTTGAGCGGGCAATTGTCGGCGGTTGAAATCAGCCCCGAAGTGCTCGCCGGTCGCGTCGGCGAACGCTTGGCGCAGCAACAACGCAGTAACGTGCGCCGGGTGTTCAACCTCACTGGCACCGTGTTGCACACCAATCTGGGCCGCGCCTTGTTACCGGACGAAGCCATCGAAGCCGTGCAAATGGCCGCGCGTTATCCGCTCAATCTCGAATTCGATCTGGCCAGCGGCAAGCGCGGTGATCGCGATGATTTGATCGAAGGCCTGATCCGCGAACTGACCGGCGCCGAAGCCGTCACCGTGGTTAACAACAATGCCGCTGCGGTGCTGCTGACGCTCAACAGTCTTGGCGCGCGCAAGGAAGGCATCATCTCGCGCGGCGAACTGATCGAGATTGGCGGCGCCTTTCGCATTCCTGACATCATGGCCCGCGCCGGCGTGCGTCTGCACGAAGTCGGCACGACCAATCGCACCCATGCGCGCGATTACGAAGCGGCGATCAGCCCACGCAGCGGCTTGATCATGCGCGTGCATGCGAGCAACTACAGCATCGAAGGATTTACCGCGCGGGTGCCCACCGCTGAGCTGGCCGAGTTGGCGCATCGGCATGCTTTGCCGTTGCTGGAGGATCTGGGCAGCGGCAGTTTGCTTGATCTGACGCGCTGGGGTTTGCCGGCCGAGCCGACGGTGCGTCAGGCGCTGCTCGATGGTGCGGACATCGTCACCTTCAGCGGCGACAAATTGCTCGGTGGGCCGCAGGCCGGATTGATCGTCGGGCGCAAAGAGCTGATCGCGAAGATCAAGAAGAACCCGCTGAAACGCGCGTTGCGTGTCGACAAGTTGACCTTGGCCGCGTTGGAAGCGGTGCTGGGTTTGTATCGCGATCCGGATCGATTGGCCGAGCGTCTGCCGAGTCTGCGACTGCTGACTCGACCGCAGGCGGACATCTTTGCGCAGGCCTCGCGCTTGCAACCGGCGCTGGCTGAAGTGCTGGGCGAGGGTTGGCAGGTACGTGCGGTTGAGGCCTTGGGCATGATCGGCAGCGGCAGCCAACCGGTGGCGCGTTTGCCGAGTGCGGCGTTGTGTCTGCGCCCGCACGTTTCCAAGCGATTGCGCGGGCGTTGCTTGTTGAATCTTGAAGCGGCACTGCGCGCGTTGCCGATCCCGGTGCTCGGCCGTATCGACGACGATGCGCTGTGGCTGGATCTGCGCCAACTCGACGATGAACCGGCGTGGCTGGCGCAATTGCCGCAGTTGCAGGTCGAGCCGTGATTGTCGGCACAGCGGGGCATATCGACCACGGCAAGACATCGCTGCTGCAAGCGCTGACCGGACAAAGCGGTGATCGTCGTCCGCAGGAACGCGAACGCGGGATGACCATTGACCTTGGTTATCTGTATGCCGAACTCGAACCGGGCGCGGGCCTGACTGGATTTATCGATGTGCCGGGGCACGAAAAATTCACCCATAACATGCTCGCCGGGGCGCAAGGCATTGATCTGGTGTTGCTGGTGGTTGCGGCGGATGACGGCGTGATGCCGCAAACCCGTGAACATCTGGCGATCGTCGAACTGCTCGGCATTCCGCGCGCGTTGGTGGCGATCACCAAGTGCGACCGGGTCGAGGCGGGCAGGGTGGAAGAAGTGCAGCGCCAGGTGCGCGATCTGCTGGAGGCCGGGCCGTTTGCCGAGGCGCCGGTTGTGATTGTCTCGAGCGTGACCGGGCAGGGCGTTGATGAACTGCGCGAACTGTTGCTGCAAACGCAACGTGAAGTGCTGGAACGCAGTCGTGCGGGTGGTTTTCGATTGGCCATTGATCGGGCGTTCAGCGTCGCCGGTGCGGGGATTGTGGTAACGGGTACGGCGCTGTCGGGCGAGGTCTCGGTGGGCGATAAACTCACGCTCGGGCCGTCAGGGAAATCGGTGAAGGTGCGCGGGTTGCACGCGCAGAATCAGGCTGCTGAGCAAGCCTTCGCTGGGCAACGGGTGGCGATGAATCTGAGCGGCGAACGCCTGGAACTGGCGCAGATCCATCGCGGGCAATGGCTGCTGAGCGATTGGCTGCACGCCCCGACTCAGCGCGTGGATATCGAATTTCAATTGCTGCCGGGCGAACGGACTTTCGAGCATTTTCATCCGGTGCATGTGCATCTCGGCACGCAGGACGTGATCGCGCGGGTGGCGCTGCTTGAAGGATCGCGGCTGAGTGCTGGTGAGCGGATGTTCGCGCAACTGCTGATCAACGCGCCGGTGCATGCGGTGAAGGGCGATCGGCTGATCCTGCGTGATTCCAGCGCTCAGCGCACCCTCGGCGGTGGGCGCGTGCTGGATCCGTTTGCCCCGGCCCGACAGCGCCGCAGTCCTGAGCGTTTGGCGCAGTTGCAGGCGTTGGCTGACAGCGAGAGTTTTGAGCAGGTGTTGTCAGCGTTGCTTGATCACAGCGCCGGCGGCCTCGGCCCGCAACGGCTGGAACGCCAATTCAATCGTCCGCGCGCAAGCTGGTCTTTGCCTGAGAATGTGCGCCTGATCGAGACGCGCCAAGGCCCGGTGCTATTCAACGTGCAGCGCTGGGGGCAGCTGAAATTCACCCTGCTGGAGCAATTGGCGAAGTTTCATGAACTGGAGCCCGATCAGATGGGCCCGGATCGTGATCGCCTGAGACGCTTCAGTGCGCTGCCGCTGGAACGTTCGACGTTTGCCAGTCTGCTCGACGAATTGCGCGATGCCGGCGCGATCTCTGCCAGTGGCCCGTGGCTGCATCTGCCGGATCACCAGGTGCGTCTGAATGCCGAAGACGAAATCCTCTGGCAGCGACTGCAACCGCTGTTTGAAAACGGCGGCTTCGATCCGCCGTGGCTGCGCGACGTGGCGAAAATGCTTGGTGAGGATGACGCCGTGGTGCGTTTGCTGTTGCGCAAACTGGCGCGGCTGGGTTTGATGCATCAAGTGGTGCGCGACCTGTTCCTCAGCGACAGCCAACTGCGCAGGATGGCGGCGATCCTCCTGCAACTGGCCAAGGAAAATCCGCAGATCCAGGTGACAACCTTCCGCGATGCGCTAGGCTTGGGACGCAAACGCTGTATTCAGTTCCTCGAATACTTCGACCGCCTCGGCCTGACCCGGCGCAGCGGCGAAGCACGGCAAATCCGCTACGACAACGCACTGGCCAACACCAGCGCGCACTGAGTTCAAGGAAGGCAATCGCGCCCGGTGGCGCGGCCGGGCTTCAAACCCGGTTGGGGACGGCATCCGTTCCCGGGCAGGTTCGACTCCGGCTGCCTTCCGCCAATTATCAGAATCAAAAGATCGCAGCCTTCGGCAGCTCCTACAAAAGCCTGCGATCTTTTGATGTTCAAAGTTTGCGTTGCGCATCCATCCGATCATGCAGGATTCGAATGATCGCAATGCCATAGGCCGTAATGCGAAAGTAGATCATGTGCCGTTCTACGCTGCAGCGCCGATAACCAACACGGATGGCATCGCAGGCGGGTGCTGTTTTGGGACGCTCAGTCAATTGAGCAAATGCAGTGGTGAGAATATCGATGTAACGATTTGCCTGATCCAGACCCCATTGTTGCGCGGTATAACTCCAGATCGCCTCGAGGTCGCCCTCGGCAGCAGGTGTCAGGCGATATTCAGCCATGCGTAGTCAGCATTCTCTGTTTGAACGCCTCTGGATCGAAGGGGCGTGGTTTGCCGCTGGACTCACCTTCGCGAAGCGCTGCACGAATCGTTTCAAGTTCAGTAGTGCGTTCTTGTTCACGTCGGATCAGATCGCGAATGTATTCGCTGTCGTTGGTGTAATGGCCGGCGTCGATTTGAGCTTTGATCCAGTTATCTTGTTGGTCAGTCACGGTGATGGTTTTTCGAACGGTTCCCATGATCGGGCCTCCAGTGAAAGGGTCAATAGTGCGGAATTTATCATACTATTGGTGCGCTAAGGTGCTCTCTTGTGGGAGCGGGCTTGCTCGCGAAAGCGGTGGGTCAGTCAACATCGCGGGCGACTGATGCGCCGCCTTCGCGAGCAAGCTCGCTCCCACAGTTTTGATTGTGTTTCGGGCAGGGTGATTGTGTTTTGTCAGAAGGCGAGCGGGTATTGGATGACGACGTAGATACGGTCGATGTCGTCGCCGGACTGGGCTTCGTTCGCGCGGTGGGAGACGTGGGAGAGTTGTACTGAGAGGTCTTTTGCCGCGCCGGACTGGACGATGTATTTCATGTCGATGTCGCGCTCCCAGTGCTTGCCGCCATCGCCTTGCTGCAGTTGATACGCGCCGCCAACCGGGGCGTGGGTGCCGTCGATGTGGTCGCCGGTGACGTAGCGGGTCATGAAGGTCAGGCCGGGGACGCCGAAGGCACCGAGGTCGAGGTCGTAGCGTGCTTGCCAGGAGCGTTCGTGGGCGCCGTTGAAGTCGGCGTATTTGATCGAGTTGGCGAGGTAGATCGAGTCGCCGCCGACAAAATCGAACGGCGTGTCGCCATTGACTCGCTGCCAGCCAAGCATTACTGCGTGCGCGCCGAAGGCATATTTGCCGGACAGGCTGAAGGCTGTGTTGTCGATCGCGCCGGCCAGCGCCTGGCCAGTGTCGCGGGTGTGGTAGAGGTTGGCGTCGAGCAGCAGACCGGATTGCTTGAAATGCAGATTGCCGTAGTACTGGCGCCAGGTGTCGCTCAGGTCAGAGGCGTAGAGCGCGCCGCCGAGAGGGCTGTCCGCGAACAGATCGGCCCCGATAAAACTGATGCCGCCGGCTTCGGTATTGGCGCCGTAGCCGTAAAAATCGCCTTTGCCCGATGAGCTGTCCTGATTCTTGAATGCGGTGAAATGACCGGCGACCAGATTGAGGTGGTCGATCTCTTGGCTGTTGAGCAGCAAACCCGTTGCGTATTCCGGTTGCAGGCGTTTGTCGGAGGTGTCGAAGACCGGCGTTTCTACGGTCATTTCGCCGAACGCCAGAGTGGTGCGCGAGGTTCTCAGCTTGAGTGCACCGCCGGCACTGGAGTAGTTGCTTCCGCTGCGGCCGTCACTGTCAACCGGCAGCAAACCCGTGCCGGAATGGCCCTTGCCGCCATCGAGTTTAAACCCGGAAAAGGCGTGGGCGTCGATGCCGAAGCCAAGTGTTCCTTCAGTGAAACCTGATGAGAAGGTTCCGATAAACCCTTGAGCCCACTCCTGTTTGTAGTTTTTTCCGCTGGGCGAGGGGGATCGGTAGTCGTTG
Source organism: Pseudomonas sp. PS01303 (assembly GCF_029959385.1). Lineage (NCBI taxonomy): Bacteria > Pseudomonadati > Pseudomonadota > Gammaproteobacteria > Pseudomonadales > Pseudomonadaceae > Pseudomonas > Pseudomonas sp. PS01303. The sequence goes on along the minus strand of NZ_JASCPK010000148.1, from coordinate 2,276 downwards.
CTCAAATAGAAGTTGCGCAGAATGATTTCGGTTTTGGCGTCGTCGAAGAAATCGCCGGCTGAGGCAGCTCCGCTCAGACCACAGAGCAGCGCAAACAGGGTGAGACGCGAGGGTGCGCGATGGATCATGGTCGGTGGCCAGCAGCAATTGAAGTGGCACCGATGATCGCGGGATTTCAGAGCAGGCGATTGAGCCAATGTGCTGACTTGATGACACAACACAAACCCTGTGGGAGCTAGCCTGCTGGCGATAGCGTCAGTTCATTCAACAATGATGTTGAATGTTCCTCCCTCATCGCCAGCAGGCTAGCTCCCACAGGTTAAATTGCATTTCAGATATTAATAGTTACGACAATGGCGGGGTGCGTGGCGGGATCTGACGTTTGCTGCCGGTTGATTCGAATGCGGCGGCCAGGCGCAGCAGGCTCGAATCGTCGTAAGCGCGACCGGCGAAGGTCAGGCCGACCGGCATACCGATGTCGGCCATCACGCCCATCGGCACGGTCACGGTTGGTACCCCGAGGTGACGGATCGCGAGGTTGCCGTTGGCCACCCAGACGCCGTTGCTCCAGGCGATATCCGCCGATGCCGGGTTAACGTCGGCATCCGCCGGGCCCACATCGGCCACCGTCGGGAACAGCACGGCGTCGAGACCGAGCTTATCCATCCACTCTTCCAGATCGATGCGACGCGTCTCTTCAAGACCGCGCAGGCCATCGGGCACGGTGCTGATTTCATTCCACGGCGTGATCCCGCGTTCAGCCATGCGCACGTATTCGTCCATGCCGGCGACCAGATCGCCCTCACGGTTGGGCAGGGTGCCTGGCTCGTGCGGGAAGATTTTCATCCCGTCGACGTCGACCAGACGATTGAGCTTCGGATCGCCGTTGGCTTGCAGGAAGTCGTCGAACGCCCAAGCGGTCAGATCCCACAGCTCATGGTGAAGAAACTCTTTCGAGACCAGACCACGGGTGAACACGGTCGGCGCGCCGGGGCGATCGCCTTCGCAGTTGGAGACCAGCGGAAAGTCGGTTTCGATCACTTCAGCGCCCGCCGCTTCGAGTGCCAGACGTGCCTGTTTCCACAGATCGATCACCGATTCGCGGGTGTTGATGCGCTGGCCAGTCGGGCCACCGATGCCCGGTGCTTCGCTGGTGCCAGCCTCAGGATCGGCATTGATGAACATGCGTGGTACGGCGAAACGCTTGCCGGCCAGCGCTTTCGCGTCAGCGGCCAGATCAGCATAAGCCGCAGGGCGCACGGAGCTGACGCTCGGGATCGGCACCCACGGTTGCAGACGCCACAGATCACCACGGGTGTCCGGGTCTTCGGCGACGACGATGTCGAGCACTTCGAGCAAGTCAGCCATGGTGCGCGCGTACGGCACGACGACGTCCATGGTCGGGGTCAACGGCCAGTTGCCGCGCACCGAAATTACGCCGCGCGACGGCGTATAGGCGCACAGGCCATTGTTCGAGGCCGGGCCGCGACCGCTGGACCAGGTTTCTTCGGCCAGACCGAACGCGGCGAAGCTGGCAGCGGTGGCAGTCCCGGCGCCGTTGGACGAGCCGGAAGCGAAGGGTGCGGTCAGGTAATCAGCGTTGTACGGGCTCTCGGCGCGGCCATAAACGCCACGCTGCATGCCGCCATTGGCCATCGGCGGCATGTTGGTTTTACCCAGGCAAATTGCCCCGGCCGCGCGCAGGCGCTCGATGGTGAAGGCGTCGCGATAGGCGACCAGATCAGCAAACGCCGGGCTGCCGGACGCGGCGGTCAGTCCTTTGACCAGATAACTGTCTTTGGCGGTGTAGGGGATGCCGTCAAGCGGGCCAAGGGTTTCACCTTTGGCGCGACGGGCATCGGCGGCTTGCGCTTCGTTCAGCGCTTCAGGGTTGCGCACCACCACGGCATTCAGCGCCGTCGGGGTGTCGACGCCGTCGTAGGCGTCGATGCGCGCGAGGTAGGCCTGCACCAGCTCGACCGAGGTGGTCTGGCCGGACTCCAGCGCAGCGCGCAGTTGCGCAATGGACACTTCGGTGACTTCGATCATGCGGTCACCGCCGTTTGAATGTGGGTGTTTTTCTTGGAATGGATGTTCATATCGGTTCTCGTTGCACAGCTTTAAGCGACAAGGTGAAGACTGGCGCCTATTTAACACCAAGCGGCGCGCGGAGTAATCGGCGGGATTGCCCTACCACCGATTTTCATCCCGACTGGCTCCATCGCGAGCAGGCTCACTCCTACATTTGAAATGCGTTCCAACTGTAGGAGTGAGCC
>NZ_JASCPK010000147.1:0-15054 GCF_029959385.1 Pseudomonas sp. PS01303 | reverse complement strand
CATTTGAAATGCATTCCCCTGTAGGAGTGAGCCTGCTCGCGATTGGGTCTTACGGGTCGCCGCAACAGTTGGATACAGGTAACATAACCGCCCTCCCCGCAGCTCCCGTTCTGCGCCCTGCCGAATAAGCCGATTCCATGCCTTTCGAACTCAGCGTTGACCTCACCACCCTGGCGATTCTCGCCCTTGTCGCTTTCGTTGCCGGTTTCATCGACGCCATCGCCGGCGGTGGCGGTCTGTTGACCACACCCGCGTTGCTCACCGCTGGCCTGCCGCCGCACCTGGTGTTGGGCACCAACAAACTCAGCTCAACATTCGGCTCGGCGACCGCCAGTTTCACCTTCTACCGCCGCAAGTTGTTCCATCCAAGGCAATGGGTTCACGCCATTGTCGGCACACTGGTCGGCGCATTGACCGGTGCCGTCGTCGCCCATTACCTGCCGGCTGAATGGCTGAACAAGATGCTCCCGGTGATCGTCTTCGCTTGCGGCCTGTACCTATTGTTCGGCGGCACGCCAAAAGCACCGCTGGACAGCGACGCGCCGATCAAAAAGAAATGGCAATCGACCCAAGGCTTCAGCCTCGGTTTCTACGACGGTGTCGCCGGCCCCGGTACCGGCGCGTTCTGGACGGTGAGCAGCCTGCTGCTGTACCCCATCGATTTGGTCAAGGCCAGCGGCGTGGCGCGCAGCATGAACTTCGTCAGCAACATTGCGGCGCTGTCGGTGTTCGTGTTTTCCGGGCAGGTGGACTGGATCATCGGCCTGAGCATGGGCCTGTCGGTGATGGTCGGCGCGTTCTTTGGCGCGCGCACCGCGATCAGCGGCGGCGCCAAATTCATTCGCCCGGTGTTCATTACCGTGGTGCTGGGTTTGACCGTGCGCCTAGCCTGGCAGCACTGGTTCAGCGTGGCCTAAGCGCCGCGCCACGTAGACGTCGATCAGGTAACGGGCAATCGACTTGGACGCTGGCAACGGCGGCAGGTCGTGCACGTTGAACCACTGGGCGTCCTCGATCTCGTCTTCCTGACAGACAATCTCGCCACCGGCGTATTCGGCATGGAAGCCGAGCATCATCGAATGCGGGAACGGCCAGCACTGGCTGCCCAGATACTCGATGTTCTTCACCTCGATCTGCACTTCTTCGCGCACTTCCCGAATCAGGCATTCCTCCGCCGACTCGCCCGGCTCGGCAAACCCGGCCAGCGTGCTGTAAACCCCGGTGACGAAACGCGGTGAGCGGGCCAGCAGAATCTCGTCACCGCGAGTGATCAGCACAATCATGCTCGGCGAAATACGCGGATAACTGCGCAGGTCGCACGGCTGGCAATACATCGCCCGCTCGCGCGGCACCTGCGTCATTGCCTGTCCGCAGTTTCCGCAGAATCGATGCTCGCGCGCCCAAGTGCCAATCTGCGCGGCGTAACCCAGCACTTTGTAGATTGTGTGATCGCCCTCGAGCATGAACGCCCGCAGACCTTTCCAGATGCACCCCGGCACCTCGCTGGCGCTGCGCAACTCCAACAGATACACCGGCTCGCCGTCGAGATGGCCAATGCCGTGCTCGGTGAGGACTGACAAGTCCTGACGCTTGAGCCATTCCCGGGGGAACAGCGCGCCGTTGTCATCGAACAGAAAGCCTTCCGGGCTGCGCGCCACGGCCCAGCCGCCCGGTTGATCGGTGTCGAGTACTGCAGTGGTCCAGCGAGCTGTCATGGTTTCTCAGTCCAGGAATTCGGGTTTCTGTTTGCTCATATGGGCGGCCATGGCCACGCGCAAGTCGGTGGACTGCAGCATGGCGGCATTCCAGGTGGCAACGTATTCGAGGCCGTCGTCGATGCGATGGTCGCGCATGTAGCTGATCATTTCCTTGGTGCCGGTGACCGCAATCGGCGACTTCGAGGCGATTTCGCGAGCGATGTCGAGCACGCCTTCGAGCAGCGTGTCTTTGTCGCTGTAGACGCGATTGACCAGGCCAATGCTGCGCGCCTCTTCTGCGCCGAAGGTGCGACCGGTGTAGGCCAGCTCACGCAGCATGCCGTCACCGATGATCCGTGGCAACCGTTGCAAAGTGCCAACATCGGCGGCCATGCCGATATCGATTTCCTTGATTGAGAACTGCGCGTCTTCGGCGGCGTAACGCATGTCGCAGGCAGCGATCAGGTCGATCGCACCGCCCAGGCAGTAACCCTGAATCGCCGCGAGCACCGGTTTGCGGCAGTTGTCGACGGCGTTGAACGAGGCTTGCAGGGTGAGGATTTTGCGCCGCAGCAGGCGCGCGTTGCGGCCGACGTCCTTGCCCAGTTCATTGGCGACGCCGGCGAGCATCATCAAATCGATGCCCGAGGAGAAATGTTTACCGTTGCCGCTGAGCACCACCACGCGCACTTCGTCGGTGTCGTCGATCCACTGGAAGATCTCGACGATCTCACTCCAGAACGCCGCGTTCATCGAGTTGATCTTTTCCGGGCGATTGATCTGCACATGGGCGATGTTGTCGGCCAGTTCGACGCTGAAGGCGGAGTATTGAGTCATGGCAGTGATCCTTTACCGGGCAGAAAATGAGGCCCGAACTATAACAAGGCATCACGGTGGCGGTTCGGACAAATGCGGGACTGACTTGAAGAGATGTACTGCGACCCTCCACCCCGCAGGCTGCGATCTTTTGCTGTTGTTTTTAAAAAGACAGGATCAAAAGATCGCAGCCTGCGGCAGCTCCTACGGGGACTTGCGTGTCACGAAGGCTGCGGTTTCGTAGGGAACCGTCACCACATCCCGGCCCCGCAGCTCCGGCTCAGACTGGATCAAAGCGCGAATCTGCTCATCCACCCTCGCCCGCTGCGCCTCTGGCAGCGAGGCAATAAAACTGGTCGAACGCACCCGGTTGAACAGCACATCCTCCGCCGACCCGGTATGCCCATTGTGAAACTGCTGCACCTGCAACGGCCCAAACGCCGGATGCGGAAATGCTTTGCGCCATTCACTGGTGTAGTAACGCGGCGTATCGCCCTCCAGTGCGTTAACGATGGCGTCCAGTTTCGGCACCCAACTGACCCGCGTATCACGCAGGTTCCAGATCAGTCCCAGCCGGCCGCCGGGTTTGAGCACCCGAGCGATTTCCGTCAGCGCCTCTTTACTGGCGAACCAGTGAAAGGCCTGCGCACAGACCACCACATCCACCGAAGCATCCGGCAAGGGCAAATCGGTCGCGGTGCCGTGTACAGCCAGCACCTGCGGCCAGGCATCGGCGAGTTTTTCCAGCATCTGCGCCACCGGTTCAACGGCAATCACCTGCGCGCCCGTCGCTAGCAACCGGCCAGTGAACTTGCCGGTACCGGCGCCCAGATCGATCACGGTTTGGTGATTATCCAGCCCCAACGTTGCGCTCAGCCAGTCGCTGACTTGTGGCGGGTAATCCGGGCGTCCTTTGACGTAGGTGTCGGCAGCGGTTTTGTAGCCGCCAGTGGCGTGATGGAGCTGATCGTTCATGGCAGTCCCCTATATGGCAGAGCTTCGGATCAACGGCAGACGCTCACGAGCATAGCGCCGGAATTTGTGCCTCACTTGAACAGTCACTGACAAAGCAATGAATAAAATTTCACGCTGTGGTGTTCAAAGTGAAACATAACCCCCTGTGGAGCCTTGCCCATGACTATCCGTTCCGTTATGTTCGCCGCCCCGTTGCTGCTGGTCGCCGCGATGTCCAGCCATTTGGCCTTCGCCAACGGTGATGAAGACGAGCCGGTGAAGAAGCCCGAATGCCCGAAAGGCCAGGTCTGGGACAGCAAATCGCAGAAATGCGTGCTGCAAACCAGCAGCCTGTTGCCGGACGCGGATCGCACCGACTACGCCTATCGACTGGCCAAGGACGGGCGCTACGAAGAAGCCCTGGCACTGCTCGACACACTGCAACAACCGAACACCGCCAAAGCCCTCAATTATCGCGGTTACGCCACGCGCAAATTGGGGCGCACCGACGAAGGCATCGGCTATTACCTGCAATCGGTGAAACTCGATCCGCAGTACGCGCAAGTGCGCGAATACCTCGGCGAAGCCTATGTGATCAAAGGCCGCGTCGACCTGGCGCAAGAACAGTTGCAGCAGATCAAATCGATTTGCGGCACGTCCTGCGAGGAATATCAGGATCTGGCGCAAGCCATCAACGACTCATCGAAAACCTGACCTATCACAGCGGAGGCCATCATCGTCAGCGATCAGGCATTCAGAGCGGAACTCGGACAGCATCTGGCGCGATTGTGGCGCTACGGTTTGCTGCTGTCGCGCAATCGGCATGTCGCCGAGGATCTGGTGCAGGCGACGTGTGTGCGGGCATTGGAGCGTTCTGCTCAATACGCGGCGGGCACGCGCATGGATCGCTGGCTGTTGAGCATTCTGCATTCGATCTGGCTGAATGAAGTGCGCGCCCGCCGGGTACGCAACGGCGCCGGCCAGGTCGATGCCGACGGTCAACTGGCGTTTGATGGCGAGTACGCGGCGCAGACGCACGTGATGGCTGCGCAAGTGATTCGCCGCGTAGATGCGTTGCCCGAAACCCAGCGCGAAACCGTGTATCTGGCCTACGTCGAAGGCTTGTCTTACCGCGAAGTCGCCGAGATCCTGCAAGTGCCGATTGGCACGGTGATGAGCCGCCTCGCCACCGCGCGGCTGAAACTCGCCGAATATCCGCCGCTGCAAGCCGTACCGAAAGCCACCGAAGGAGATCGCCCATGAACACGCCTTCGGATGAGCAACTTGTAGCCTATCTGGACGATGAGCTCGACGCGGACTACCGGCGCCAACTCGACGACGCCATCGCTGATGACCCGCTGCTAAATCTGCGCGTGCAATGGCTCGCCCGCAGCAACCTGCCGTACAAAAACGCCTACGACGAACTCGCACAACAAGCACCGACGGAGCGTTTGCAGGCGCGGCTTGATGCGATCGCGTCGCCAGAACGTCCGGGAATAAGTCGACGCTGGTTCATCGGCGCGGCGGCGGCAGCGCTTGTCGGCGCAGGCGTACTGGCTGACCGCGTGGTGCTCGGTTGGCAAGCGAAACAATCGCACAACTGGCGTGAACTGGTCAGTGACTACATGGCGCTGTACGTGCCGCAAACGCTCGCGCACCTGCCCACCGACGACGCTGCGCAACGGGCGCAACTGCAGACCGTAGACAAGCGCTTGGGGCTGAATCTTTCAACGGCAAAACTGAAGCTGCCCGGCGCCGAATTCAGGCGCGCGCAAGTCCTCGAATACGACGGCGTGCCGATCGCGCAGATCGTCTATCTTGACGCCAAATACGGGCCGCTGGCGCTGTGTGTGACGCGATCGAACAGCGGCAGTCGGCCAATCGCCCAGGAACACCGGCACAACATGAACGTCGTCTATTGGACCGAACGCGAACATGCCTGGATGCTCATCGGTTACAACCCCCCCTCCGAGCTGGCAGGGATGGCCAAGTCACTGATCAGTACTCGACTCTAACGTTGTCGAGGCTGAACCAGTCTCCGGTCGGACACGTAATCTTGACGAACTTGATTCCCGCTGCGGCGAACGAAACCCCTACCGGAGTGCTGTATGAAGCCCCGAGGAATTGGCTGCCGAGCAGCGCTCCGTCAGCGGCGAAATATTCCGCATAGCTGTCACCGAAGTTGACACTCACATGATAGAAGCTGATTTTTGAACAGGCCTTCTTCAATTCCAGTTCTACGACGACCGGTTTCGGATTAAACGCATCGCGACCAATGCTCAGCACTTGGCCTTCGATCTGGCCGGGGAATGATTCGCCGATGTCGGAACGCTGCATGATTGCGCATTCGCCGTCGCCCGACTGGAAGGTGAATTTGAGGTTCGACGTTTCCATGACGCCTCCCTGTTTCACCGCTTGTGGGCTGGCGCTGGTGAAGTCCTCCAGCAGCGTGGCGGGAGAGTCGAAGACTTTGTAGTCGATGGTCTTGTACGTCACGGCCGCACTCTCGTCATTGCTTCCGTCGAAAGTCACCTTCAACTCCAGCGTGACCGCACTGCCCGGTTTGAATCTCTCAAGCTCTGCGCGGGGCAACGTATTGTCCAGACCTACAAGCACTTCGGGCGCCGTCACAGGTGCTCCGTTGGCAATCAGGATTTCGTACGGCGAACCGCTGCGATCAATGCCGATCAGGCGAAACCAGCGTAATTGGCCGGCCGCCATCGCTGCCCACGGCTTACAGACCGCCTGAGCGGGGCCGATGAAGGCCCCCATGTCCAGCGTGTCACCCAAGGCTTGGGCGATGCGAGGTACTGGCAGCGGCCAGTGGCCGTGCGCGATTGGCTGCACGATGACGTCAGCGGCGACTGATGGTTGTGAACCTCCAGCGCGCAACAATTCCCAGTAAAGCTTGACGGTTCTACCGTGATTGGCAGCCAGTACTGCGGGCTTGAGCAAAAAGTTGGCACGCTTGTTTTTATTGAAGCCGATGGGTGCAAATACCGGAGAACCCAGCAGCGGCCTTCCCTCGACCACCAAGCGTGCCTGATCTCCGTCCTGTGCATCCGGGTAGTCCACGCGCGCAGTAACGCCGTCCGGAAATGCCAGCGGTTCAATTTCGCTGCCGGCGCCGACCAGCGTTGGCGGTTTCAGTTCAGAGGCCGCTGAACCCGTAATGGTGATTGTCAGCGTTTCTGAACGATCCAGCGAGACACCGCCGCTCACCCGTGTGTAGTGAAAAATGGCTTTGCCGCCTGCCGCCGCAGCGAAGTGCGCATAGGGCACAGGAATCGCATACATGAACGGCGTGTTCTTGATTGTCTCGATCAGGGTCAAGGCTTCTTCGTCGCCACTGGCAGGGCGGAATGTGCAGCGCAAGTGGATTGCATCGTCCTTCAACCAACTGCGCGGCACATAAATCTGCGCAGTGGCCGGATTGCCGTCCAGCTTGCTCAAATCAATTGTGTCCGGGTCATCCTCGGCATCGTTCGGGTCTTCACTGACAATCGGTGGGTCGTACCAATTGCCCTTTAGACTCACATAGATGTGTTGCACCGCTGAATCGGGATTGTTGGTGTCCGGGCCGTTCCCGGCACAGTCGTACACGGTGTAACTCAGCGGGAAGTCCGGATGATCGCCCGCAGCAATGAACGTCGCTTCATCGATGGTCATTGCCACTGGCAGGCCGCTGTCGGCCTCCGCCTGATTCACTACGTGCTTCAAAACCACGCCGTTGCAATCGAGCAGGATCGTATCGAACGGCCTCATCAGCGGATAAAAAACACTTACGTTGACGCCATCGCGCGCACGGTCGGCGTTCACCCCTTCATCGCGGATTGACTGCGCGATCTCCAGCGCCAGCTCCGAGTGCCCCTCGTTACCCGGATCGAAATCCACACCGCCTGGGCGCTTGCTGTGGAACCAAAGCAGTAACGGATGGGAGGTTGCGTGCTCGACCCCGGCGCGCTCAAAGCCGTACTCAAGCGTGTTTACCCCGTCCTTCCACTGCTTCGCAGGCACAAACAAAGTCGCTGGCTGGCTCTCCTCTCCTGCTGCAATAACTTTTTTATCAACCACCGCACCGTTCAGACGCAACAGCAGCGAATCATTTGCCACTGTGCTCAACGATGGCTCGATGAATACTTTCACGCCTTCGGGATTGAGCTGAGTCAGCGCAAGTTGTACGGCGCCATCGACCGGTTGCGGTGCGGTCACCGGTTCTTTCATTCCGGGAACAATAGGCTTGTCGAGAGTTGGCGCGGCCATCGGCTTCAGTCCTTTGCGAGGAGACGGGATTGATCAGGGCAGTAACCTGTCCCTTTCATCAAATCCCCTAACACCAAAGGCCGCAACTGTCAGATCTGACAGGGGTGTTTAAACAACCAGCGGTCAACCGCCGACAAAAATCACTTGAATGAAGGCAACCAAAGTCGAAAGCGAGCGCCGCCCAACGGCGAAGCCTCTACCGTCAGAGAACCGCCCTGCGCTTCCAGTGCCCGACGACTGATTGCCAGTCCGAGACCAAATCCGCCCGTAGCGCGATCACGACTGCGGTCAAGGCGATAGAACGGCTCGAAAATCCGCTCACGCTCGTCATCGGGAATCCCGATACCGTCATCGTCGACCCAGATTTCGCAACCTTCATCCTTGACCTGCACGCCAATCTGAATGCGTTTCTCGCAATAACGCATGGCGTTGCGCAGCAGGTTCTGGATCGCCCTGGCAGTCAGGCGCGGATCCAGCGAAAAACGCTCAAGCTGCCCGTGCAACAACACGTCGATGACGATTTCCGGCGATTCCAGTTCCTCATCGACACTGCCCAAAATACTGTCGATAAACTCATCCAGCGAGACTTCGACCTGTTCCGGCAACTGCGCCGGGTTCTGCAAGCGGCTGTAGGAGAGCAACTCCAGCACCAGTTCATCGAGTTCACGAATGTGCGCGACCAGCCCTTGCAGACGTTCGCGGCTGGCGGCCGGCAAATCATCGGACAAGGCCAACGCAAGGCCGAAATCCAGACGCGTCAACGGTGTGCGCAGTTCGTGGGACACCGCGTTGAGCAGGTCACGTTGCTGATTGAGCAGGTTCTCTATGTCGCCGGCCATGGTGTCGAAAACATTGGCCAGACTGCCGATGTTCGAGCTGCGGGCGATCTTCGTACGTTCGCTCAAATGGCCCTTGCCGAAACGTTCGGCGGTGCCCTTGAGGCGCTCGAGATCGCGCCAGTGCGGGCGCAACCAGAGCAACAGGCATGCGAGCAACGACGCACCGATCAGCACGTTGATGCTCCAGTACAACAAGTTGACGTCCATCGGATCCGGCGGCACCACCATTTGCACCGCAACGTCGTCATTGAGCGGCGCCACCGCCAGCGTGCGCCAGCCCCAATCACCGATGCGCACGACGTTTTCACCACGGCGCAGGCGTTCCTGCTCGATGGCAGTGAAGTCGGCGCTGTCGATACGGGCGAGGACGATGTGCAGCGGCTGAAAGTCTTTGTCCATCGACTGCGCCAGCGCCGGCCACTGATCTTGCGGTACGGCGCGGAACTGCTTGGTGATCAACGATTGCAGACCACGGGAATAATCGAGGTTGTAGGTGACAAAGCGTTCGCGGAACGCCATCACCACCAGATCCGGCACCAGATAAATCGCCGCGCTGTACGAGATGATCGTCACCAGATACAGGCGAAACAGGATGCGAATCATCAGCTCAACATTCCCATTCCGAACGGCTGAACAGGTAACCCTTGCCCCACACGGTTTTGATCTTGCGCGCCTCGCCGGCGTGGTCATCAAACTTGCGACGCAACTTGGAAATCGCCACGTCCACCGAACGATCGGTGCCGTTGAATTCGATGCCGCGCAGGCGTTGCAGAATCTGGTCGCGACTCAACACTTCACCGGCATGCCGGGCCAGCACCACCAACAGGTTGTATTCGCCGCTCGACAACTCCACCGGTTGATCGCGCCAGGTCACGGTGCGCTCGGACAGGTCGATGCACAGATTGCCCATGAGGATGCGGTCGTTGGCGGTCACCGGTTCGCCGAGGCTGCTGCGCCGTAACAACGTACGGACGCGGGCGAGCAAGACGCGCGGCTCGCACGGTTTAGTGACGTAATCGTCGGCGCCCATTTCCAGACCGAGCACTTGATCGTGGCTGTCATCGCGCGCGGTGAGCATCAGGATCGGCAGCGTCGCCGAGTCGGCGCGCAGCAGGCGACAGACCTGTAAGCCATCAAGGCCCGGCAGCATCAGGTCGAGAATCACCAGATCCGGCGGATTTATCCGCGCCCGTTCACGCACGTGATCGCCACGGCCAATGACGCTGACGCTGTAGCCGTTGCGTTCGAGGTAGCTGGAAATCAGTTCGGCGAGGGCGGTGTCGTCTTCGACCAGGAGGATGTTGGGCATGGGTGTTCCAGATATTGCTGGGGTGGATGTCAGGCCCTCTTCGCGAGCAGGCTCGCTCCCACATGGAAGTTGTGGCGTTCACAAAACCAATGTGGGAGCGAGCCTGCTCGCGAAAGCGATCTAACCGTCACAAAAAAATTCAAGGGCTAAAGGATATACGCCCTCACCCGTCCCTGAGTAAAACCCTTACACAATTTCACACAGCGCCTACAAAGCTTCACCGCTACTCTCGGCGACTGTCCGTAGGATGCGGGCATCAATATTGGGGGTAGTACATGTCGAACAAACTGCTGGCCGGGCTCGGCCTGATCGCATTGGCGCTGACGCTGAGCGCGTGTGATTCATCTTCGAACGCCGAAGAACAGGCGCCGCCGGCCACGGTGCGCATCGAAACCCTTGAAGCCCGCCCGCTAACGCTGAGCAGCGAACTCAGTGGCCGCATCGCCGCGCCGCGTATCGCCGAGGTGCGCGCACGGGTGGCTGGCGTGGTGCTGGAGCGCACCTTCCGCGAAGGCAGCGACGTCAAAAAAGGTCAGGTGCTGTTCCGCATCGACCCGGCGCCGTTCAAGGCTGACCTCGACAGCGCCGAAGCCGCGCTGCGCAAGGCCGAGGCCAATGCGTTTCAGGCCAAGTTGCAGGAACAGCGTTATGCGCAGCTGATCGGCGACAAGGCCATCAGTGCTCAGGATTACGACAACGCCCGAGCCACCGCTCGCCAAACCGCCGCGGACGTCGCGGCCAACAAGGCTGCCGTGGAACGAGCGAAGCTGAGTCTGGGTTACGCCACTGTCACTGCGCCGATCTCCGGTCGTATTGGTCGGGCGCTGGTGACGGAAGGCGCACTGGTCGGGCAGAACGAAACTACGCCATTGGCGCTGATTCAGCAGCTCAACCCGATTCACGCCGACGTCACTCAGTCGACCCGTGAACTCAATGAACTGCGCCGTGCGTTTCGCTCCGGGCAATTGCAGCAGGTCGGTCAGGATCAGGTTAAAGCCACGCTGATTCAGGACGACGGCAGTCTTTATCCGCTGCCGGGCAAATTGCTGTTTGCCGACATCACCGTCGACCCGGGCACTGGCCAGATCATCCTGCGCAGCGAATTCCCTAACCCGGATCTCGATTTGCTGCCGGGCAGTTTTGTCCGCGTGCGTCTGGAGCAGGCAACCATTGCCAATGGCCTGACCGTGCCGCAACGCGCCGTGCAACGTGACAGCGCCGGTATCGCTCAGGTGCTGACGGTCGACGAGCAAATGCGCGTCGCCCTGCAACCGGTACAACTGGGCGCAGTGCAGAACGATCGCTGGATCGTCACCGGCGGCCTCAAGCCCGGCGACCGCATTGTCATCGAAGGCCTGCAACACGCCCGTCCCGGCGAGAAAGTGCAGATCGACGACACCCCTCTTCCACTTGCCCAGACCTCTGGTCAGTAAGCAGGACGCTTTTATATGCCGCAGTTCTTTATCGACCGCCCGGTGTTTGCCTGGGTGGTCGCGTTGTTCATCCTCTTGGCCGGCGCGCTGGCCATCCCGCAATTACCGGTGGCGCAGTACCCCGACGTCGCGCCGCCACAGATCGAAATCTATGCCGTGTACCCCGGCGCCTCAGCGCAGACCGTCGATGAAAGCGTGGTCAGCCTGATCGAAGAAGAACTCAACGGTGCCGATCACCTGTTGTACTTCGAATCGCAAAGCAGCCTCGGCAGCGCGACGATCAAAGCCACGTTCCAGCCGGGGACTAATCCCGAGCTGGCACAGGTTGACGTGCAGAATCGCTTGAAAGTGGTCGAGTCGCGTCTGCCACAAGCGGTGAATCAGCAAGGCTTGCAGGTGGAGAAGGTTTCTTCTGGCTTCCTGCTGTTGATCACCCTGACGTCCAGCGACGGCAAGCTCGATGACGTAGCGCTCAGCGATTACCTCGCGCGCAACGTGATGAACGAGATCAAGCGTCTGGACGGCGTCGGCAAGGCGCAGCTGTACGGCGCCGAACGCGCCATGCGCATTTGGGTCGACCCGCAAAAACTGATCGGCTTCAACCTGACCCCGGCCGACGTTAATGCCGCGATCACTGCTCAGAATGCACAGGTGTCTGCCGGTAGCATTGGTGATTTGCCGAACCCGTCGAGCCAGGAAATCACCGCGACCATTCTGGTCAAAGGCCAATTGTCGACGCCGGAAGAATTCGCCGACATCGTGCTCAAGGCCAATCCGGACGGTTCCACCGTGCGCATCGGTGATGTGGCGCGGGTCGAGATCGGCAGTCAGGAATACCAGTTCGGCACGCGTTTGAACGGCAAGCCATCCACCGCCGTCGGCGTGCAGTTGTCGCCGGGCGCCAATGCACTCGCCACTGCGACACTGGTGCGGGCGAAAATGGATGAGCTGTCACGCTACTTCCCGGCCGGCGTGGAATACAAGATCCCCTACGACACGTCGCCATTCGTGAAAGTCTCGATCACCAAAGTGGTTTACACCTTGGGCGAGGCGATGCTGCTGGTGTTTGCGGTGATGTTCCTGTTTCTGCAAAACATCCGCTACACGCTGATCCCGACGCTGGTGGTGCCGGTCGCTCTGATGGGCACCTTCGCGACCATGTTGGCGCTAGGCTTTTCGATCAACGTACTGACCATGTTCGGCATGGTGCTGGCCATCGGCATTTTGGTCGACGACGCCATTGTGGTGGTGGAGAACGTCGAGCGGATCATGGCCACCGAGGGTTTATCGCCCAAGGAGGCCACGCGCAAAGCGATGACGCAGATCACCGGCGCGATCATCGGTATTACGCTGGTGCTGGTGGCTGTGTTTATTCCGATGGCCTTTATGCAGGGCTCGGTCGGGGTGATTTACCAGCAGTTCTCGCTGTCGATGGCGACCTCGATTCTGTTCTCGGCGTTCCTTGCCCTGACCCTGACCCCGGCGCTGTGCGCGACCTTGCTCAAGCCGATTGCCAAGGGCGAGCATCACGAGAAAAGCGGATTTTTCGGCTGGTTCAACCGCCGCTTCGAGCAACTGACCGAGCGTTATCAGGGCTGGGTCGGCTATGCGCTCAAGCGTACCGGTCGTTATCTGCTGATTTACGTGGTGCTGCTGGTGGGTCTGGGCCTGTGCTTTATGCGCCTGCCCTCTTCGTTCCTGCCGGTTGAGGATCAGGGTTACACCATTACTGACATCCAGTTGCCGCCGGGCGCGACCAAAAACCGTACGGTGCAAGTGGCCGAGCAGTTCGAGGCGCACAACGCCGGCGAGCCCGGGATCAGCGACAGCGTGGTGATTCTCGGCTTCAGTTTCTCCGGTAGCGGGCAGAACGCCGCGTTGGCGTTCAGCACACTCAAGGACTGGTCTGAACGTGGCAACGATGACTCGGCCAGTTCGATTGCTGACCGCGCCAACGCCGCCCTTAGCCAGATCAAGGATGCGATGGCGTTTGCCGTGTTGCCGCCGCCAATCGATGGCCTGGGCACCTCTAGCGGCTTCGAATTCCGCCTGCAGGATCGCGGCGGTCTCGGCCACGCCACGTTGATGCAGGCGCGGACAGAGTTGCTCGCCGCAGCGGAAAAAAGCCCGGTGTTGATGAACGTGCGCGAAAGCGCATTGGCCGAGGCTCCGCAAGTGCAGCTTGAAGTCGACCGTAAACAGGCGAATGCCTTGGGTGTGTCGTTTGCGGATATCGGCAACGTGCTGTCCACGGCTGTCGGTTCCTCGTACATCAATGACTTCCCCAATCAGGGGCGTATGCAGCGTGTGGTGGTACAGGCTGAAGGTGATCAACGCAGTCAGGTTGATGATCTGCTGAAAATGCACGTGCGCAACAACGCCGGAAAAATGGTGCCGTTGTCGGCATTCGTCCAGGCCAAATGGATTCAGGGCCCGGCGCAGTTGACGCGTTACAACGGTTATCCGGCGATTGCGATTTCCGGCGAACCGACACCGGGGCACAGCACCGGTGAGGCCATGGCTGAGATTGAGCGTCTGGTCGCGCAAGGGCCGAAAGGTCTGGGTCAGGAGTGGACGGGGCTGTCGTTGCAGGAACGTTTGTCCGGCAGTCAGGCGCCGATACTGCTCGGGTTGTCGCTGCTGATTGTGTTCCTGTGTCTGGCGGCGCTTTACGAGAGCTGGTCGATTCCGACTTCGGTGTTGCTCGTAGTGCCGCTCGGCGTGCTCGGCGCGGTACTGGCGGTGACGCTGCGCGGCATGCCCAACGATGTGTTCTTCAAGGTCGGGCTGATCACCATTATTGGTCTGTCGGCGAAGAACGCGATCCTGATCATCGAGTTCGCCAAGAGCCTGTATGACGAAGGCCATGACCTGATCGACGCGACGTTGCAGGCGGCACGCCTACGTCTGCGACCGATTGTGATGACGTCGCTAGCGTTCATTCTTGGCGTTGTGCCGTTGGCAATCGCGACTGGCGCCAGTTCGGCGAGTCAGCAGGCGATTGGTACCGGGGTGATTGGCGGGATGATTACGGCGACGTTGGCGGTGATTTTCGTGCCGGTGTTTTTTGTTGTGGTGATGAAGTTGGTCAAACGACCGCACTCCAGCAAAAAATAAGTTTCCGCCCGCGAGGTTATAACCGATTCAAAGGCAAATCTACTGTCAAGTCTGACAGTAGATTTGCCTGCTCTGGCGGGAGAATCTGAAGAGGATTCGACCAACCATTCAGTGTTCTGCAAAGGGAAGCTGCCATGAGCAACGGGAAAAACGATAAAAAAGTGACGGGGAAACTTAAGGCTGAAATCAAGACCTCAAGCCGGTCATACGCATTCAACTCCCAAGATGTCACCATTAATCAGAGTGGAGGCACGTTTTACTACCAGGCCTTTCACTTCTTCTGGGATCCGAGCGATCTTGTCCAGGTCAATATTTCGTTCCCCGAGACGACCAAAGCCGGTAAGTATCTGCTGAATGGCAAATCAGGCATTTACATGTCTTTCGCAACGTCGTCTGAAAATAGCTTGGGCCCTTATAAAGCCGTCAGTGGCGAGATCGATATCAAGGAGGATCCAACCGCGAGCACATTGAAAGCAGTTTTCGAATTCAAGGGTGTTACCCCCGAAGGTAAGGAAGCCACCATCGACAAAGGCGATGTATCGATTGGCGCGTGATTAATGCAGGAGCTGCCGCAGGCTGCGATCTTTTGATCTTTAGAACCAGGATCAAAAGATCGCAGCCTGCGG
>NZ_JASCPK010000146.1:0-15087 GCF_029959385.1 Pseudomonas sp. PS01303 | reverse complement strand
CCTCAATCCCCCTGTAGGAGCTGCCGAAGGCTGCGATCTTTTGATCTGGATGTTTAGGGGCAAGGTCAAAAGATCGCAGCCTTCGGCAGCTCCTACACGGGCCATCGTGGGTGGGCGAGGGGTTGTTACTACCATCGTCGAATGGTTCTATGGGCCCGGCCCCGTTACAACAGGGTCATACAAAAACAACTATTACACCGAGGTAAGAAAGATGAGTGCGGCTTCTCTGTATCCCGTTCGTCCCGAGGTTTTGGCTAACACGCTGACTGACGAGGCGACCTACAAAGCCATGTACCAGCAGTCGGTCGTCAACCCTGACGGCTTCTGGCGTGAGCAAGCCAAGCGCCTCGACTGGATCAAGCCTTTCACCACGGTGAAACAGACTTCTTTCGACGATCACCACGTCGACATCAAATGGTTTGCCGACGGCACCCTGAACGTTTCCTACAACTGCCTCGACCGTCATCTGGCCGAGCGTGGCGATCAAGTGGCGATCATCTGGGAAGGCGACGATCCTTCCGAGAGCCGCAACATCACCTACCGCGAACTGCACGAGCAAGTGTGCAAACTCGCCAACGCCCTGCGCGGTCAGGACGTACACCGCGGCGACGTGGTGACCATTTATATGCCGATGATTCCCGAAGCCGTGGTCGCCATGCTGGCCTGCACCCGGATCGGCGCGATTCACTCGGTGGTGTTCGGTGGTTTCTCGCCAGAAGCCCTGGCCGGTCGCATCATCGACTGCAAATCGAAAGTGGTGATCACCGCTGACGAAGGCATCCGTGCCGGCAAGAAAATTTCCCTCAAGGCCAACGTCGACGACGCGCTGACCAACCCGGAAACCAGCAGCATTCAGAAAGTCATCGTCTGCAAGCGCACCGGTGGCGACATCAAGTGGAACCAGCATCGCGACATCTGGTACGAAGACCTGATGAAAGTGGCGGGCACCGTTTGCGCGCCGAAAGAAATGGGCGCTGAAGAAGCGCTGTTCATCCTTTATACCTCCGGCTCGACCGGCAAGCCGAAGGGCGTGCAGCACACCACTGGCGGTTATTTGCTGTACGCGGCAATGACCCACGAGCGCGTGTTCGACTACCGTCCGGGCGAAGTTTATTGGTGCACCGCCGACGTCGGCTGGGTCACCGGCCACAGCTACATCGTCTACGGCCCGCTGGCCAATGGCGCGACTACGCTGCTGTTCGAAGGCGTGCCGAACTATCCGGACATCACCCGGGTGGCGAAGATCATCGACAAGCACAAGGTCAACATCCTCTACACCGCACCGACCGCCATCCGCGCGATGATGGCCTCGGGTCAGGCCGCTGTTGAAGGCGCCGATGGCAGCAGTCTGCGTCTGCTCGGTTCGGTTGGCGAGCCGATCAACCCGGAAGCCTGGGATTGGTACTACAAGAATGTCGGCAAGTCGCGTTGCCCGATCGTTGATACCTGGTGGCAGACCGAAACCGGCGGCAACATGATGAGCCCGCTGCCGGGTGCGCATGCGCTGAAGCCGGGTTCGGCGGCACGTCCGTTCTTCGGTGTGGTGCCGGCGCTGGTCGACAACCTCGGTAACATCATCGAGGGCGAGGCTGAAGGCAATCTGGTGATTCTCGATTCGTGGCCAGGTCAGGCGCGCACGCTGTATGGCGATCACGATCGTTTCGTTGATACCTACTTCAAGACTTTCCGTGGCATGTACTTCACCGGTGACGGCGCGCGCCGTGATGCTGATGGTTATTACTGGATCACCGGGCGTGTCGATGACGTGCTCAACGTGTCCGGTCACCGTATGGGCACGGCCGAGATCGAGAGCGCGATGGTTGCGCATCCGAAGGTTGCTGAGGCGGCGGTGGTTGGGGTTCCGCATGACATCAAGGGGCAGGGCATTTATGTCTATGTCACGTTGAAGAATGGCGAGGAACCGACCGAGCAATTGCGTCTGGAACTGAAGAACTGGGTGCGCAAGGAGATCGGGCCGATCGCTTCGCCGGATGTGATCCAGTGGGCGCCGGGTCTGCCGAAGACGCGTTCGGGCAAGATCATGCGCCGCATTCTGCGCAAAATTGCCACGGCGGAATACGATGGGTTGGGGGATATCTCGACCCTGGCGGATCCGGGTGTGGTGCAGCATTTGATTGATACGCATAAGACGATGAATGTGGCTTAAGCGGTAGATGCATAGGAGCCCTGTTCGGTGAATGCCGGGTGGGGCTTTTTTGTGTCTGTAGGGTTTGTGGCGGTCATGCTGGCCCCTTCGCGAGCAGGCTCACTCCTACAGGGATCGCATTCCACCTGAAGAAACGCGATCAACTGTAGGAGTGAGCCTGCTCGCGATCTGATCGTTCCCACGCTCTGCGTGGGAATGCAGCAAGGGACGCTCTGCGTCCCGGAAGCCGACGCAGAGCGTCGAGGGAGGCGTTCCCACGCAGAGCGTGGGAACGATCAGCGACTCAACCAATAATTATCGACCTGCGCCGTAAGCCCTTTCCTACTGTTACCCGCCGCCATCTACGTAACCGAATGTGTAACCGCCCGCCCCGGAGCGGGGCATTGGGAAACGCATCGCCCCGTTTTAGAGCCTCCAAACCCCCGGTGAAAAATAAGACACAACGCTGCGCTTGCCGGATTAGAAGGGTTTGCGAATAATAGGCCCGCAATTTGCAGCATAGATCGGTTCACTGTCTTTCGCTCTTGCATGAATTTGCAAGGCTGTCAACGTGCTCAAGCGGGTTTCTCTGTGCATCTGTAATTAGTTGTCGCATTGAAGAAATATCGACTTCGGGCCTGTCGTTAGAATGCCGATCACTCGCTCATCGTGGCTGATGTTGAAATCTCTCCAGGTTTCAATGGGAAATTTCCCACCGATGCAGCAACCGATTTCCCGATTCACCCATTCGCATATTGGGCTGTCGCTCACTCTGCCGTTTTTGCCCTTTACCGATGGAGTCCCAAGATGAAGAAACTTGTGCTGCTTGGCGCCCTGGCACTGTCCGTGCTGTCGCTGAATTCCTTCGCTGACGAAAAACCTCTGAAAATCGGTATCGAAGCGGCTTACCCTCCGTTTGCTTCGAAAGCACCGGACGGCAGCATCGTTGGTTTCGACTACGACATCGGCAACGCTCTCTGCGAGCAGATGCAGGTCAAGTGTGTGTGGGTCGAGCAAGAGTTCGACGGTCTGATCCCGGCACTGAAAGTGCGCAAGATCGACGCGATTCTGTCGTCCATGTCGATCACCGAAGATCGCAAGAAGTCGGTCGACTTCACCAACAAGTACTACAACACCCCGGCACGTCTGGTCATGAAGGCCGGTACTCAGGTCAGCGAAGGTCTGGCTGAGCTGAAGGGCAAGAACATCGGCGTACAACGTGGTTCGATCCACGAACGTTTCGCCCGCGAAGTGCTGGCTCCACTGGGTGCCGAGATCAAGCCGTACGGCTCGCAGAACGAAATCTACCTCGACGTGGCTGCTGGCCGCCTCGACGGTACCGTGGCTGACGCAACCCTGCTGGACGACGGTTTCCTGAAAACCGACGCCGGTAAAGGCTTCGCGTTCGTCGGTCCTGCGTTCACCGACGTCAAATACTTCGGCGACGGCGTAGGCATCGCTGTTCGTAAGGGCGACGCCTTGAAAGACAAGATCAACGCTGCCATCGCGGCCATCCGCGAAAACGGCAAATACAAAGCAATCCAGGACAAGTACTTCGCCTTCGATATCTACGGCAAGTAACACGTCTCTGCGACAAGTCCGAAATGGCGCAAGCAACAGGATCTCTGAGGTTTGCGCCATTTTTTCATCCCAACTTTCGAGGACCTGAATCATGTTGAAAGGCTACGGGGCTGTCATCCTCGATGGCGCATGGCTGACGCTTCAGCTCGCCTTGTCGTCCATGGCTCTGGCCATCGTTCTCGGGCTGATCGGTGTCGCGTTGCGCCTGTCGCCAGTGCGCTGGCTGGCCTGGCTGGGCGATCTGTATTCCACGGTTATTCGCGGGATTCCCGATCTGGTGCTGATCCTGCTGATCTTTTACGGCGGTCAGGACTTGCTCAACCGCGTTGCGCCGCTGCTCGGATTCAACGATTACATCGACCTAAATCCGCTGGCCGCCGGTATCGGCACCCTCGGTTTCATCTTCGGTGCGTACTTGTCGGAAACCTTCCGTGGCGCGTTCATGGCGATCCCCAAGGGCCAGGCCGAAGCCGGCATGGCGTACGGCATGAGCAGTTTTCAGGTGTTTTTCCGGGTGATGGTGCCGCAGATGATTCGTCTGGCGATTCCGGGTTTCACCAACAACTGGCTGGTACTGACCAAGGCCACCGCGCTGATTTCCGTGGTCGGTCTGCAAGACATGATGTTCAAGGCCAAGCAGGCGGCAGATGCCACCCGCGAGCCTTTCACCTTCTTCCTCGCAGTGGCGGCGATGTACCTGGTGATCACCAGCGTCTCGTTGCTGGCATTGCGTCAACTTGAGAAGCGCTACTCGGTAGGCGTAAGGGCGGCTGATCTATGATCTTCGACTACAACGTCATTTGGGAGGCGATGCCGCTGTACCTCGGCGGGCTGTTGACCACCCTCAAATTGCTCGCGCTCTCGCTGTTTTTCGGTCTGCTGGCGGCACTGCCGCTGGGGCTGATGCGCGTCTCGAAAAATCCGGTGGTCAACGGCGCCGCGTGGCTTTACACCTACGTGATCCGTGGCACGCCGATGCTGGTGCAACTGTTTCTGATCTACTACGGTCTGGCGCAGTTCGAAGCGGTACGCGAAAGCTTCTTGTGGCCATGGCTGTCCAGCGCAACGTTCTGCGCGTGCCTGGCCTTCGCGGTCAACACCAGCGCCTACACCGCTGAAATCATCGCCGGCAGCCTCAAAGCCACGCCGAACGGTGAGATCGAAGCGGCGAAAGCCATGGGCATGTCGCGCTTCAAACTGTACAAACGCATCCTGCTGCCATCGGCCCTGCGCCGGGCGCTGCCGCAGTACAGCAACGAAGTGATCATGATGCTGCAGACCACCAGTCTGGCGTCCATCGTGACCTTGATCGACATTACCGGCGCGGCCCGTACCGTCAACGCGCAGTACTATCTGCCGTTCGAGGCGTACATCACCGCTGGCGTTTTCTACCTCTGCCTGACGTTCATTCTGGTCAAGCTGTTCAAGCTGGCCGAGCGTCGCTGGTTGAGCTACCTCGCGCCGCGGAAGCATTGATATGGAACGCATCGACCACGTTTTGCCGTGGAGCCATTTGGGCAGCGAGCGCAAGATTTCCGTATTCCGCTTCGGACGCGGCGAGCGTAAGGCTTACATTCAGGCCAGCCTCCACGCTGATGAATTGCCGGGCATGCGCACCGCTTGGGAGCTGAAAAAGCGCCTCGGCGAACTCGAAGCCAAAGGCTTGCTCAACGGTGTCATCGAACTGGTACCGGTCGCCAACCCGTTGGGCCTTGGGCAATTGCTGCAGGGCAATCATCAGGGCCGTTTCGAGGCGGGCAGCGGCAAGAATTTTAACCGTGATTTCGTAGAGCTGAGCGCGCCGGTTGCGGCCGCTTTGGCTGACAGTCTCGGTGATGATCCGCACGCCAATGTGCGTCTGATTCGTCAGGCGATGGCCGATCATCTCGCCGCATTGCCGGAGGCGAGCAGCCAGTTGCAAGGCATGCAGCGCGTGTTGCTCAGCCATGCCTGCACCGCCGATGTGGTGCTTGATCTGCATTGCGATGCCGAGGCCGCGCTGCACATGTATGCGTTGCCGCAGCACTGGCCACAGTGGCGTTCGCTGGCCGCGCACCTGAATGTGCGCGTGGGTTTGCTGGCGGAAGATTCCGGTGGCAGCTCGTTCGATGAGGCTTGCTCGTTGCCGTGGTTGCGTCTGTCGCGGCAGTTCCCCGATGCGCAGATTCCGTTGGCGTGCCTGGCGACGACGATTGAGCTGGGCGGCCAGGCCGACACCGGTCGCGCTGAGGCTGAGGCGTATGCTGAAGGCATTCTGGCGTTCCTCGCCGAGCAAGGGTTGATCACCGGCGAGTGGCCGAATCCTGCGCACGAAGCGTGCGAAGGCATGCCGTTCGAAGGCACCGAATTGCTCCTCGCACCCCATCCCGGCGTCGTAAGTTTTCTGCGCAAGCCCGGCGAGTGGGTCGAGGCGGGCGACGAGATTTTTGAAGTGATTGATCCTGTGTCCGATCGGGTCAGCACGGTGTGTGCTGGTACCTCCGGGGTGCTGTTTGCCATTGAACGGCTGCGCTATGCCCAACCCGGTTTCTGGCTGGCCAAGGTGGCGGGGCGCGAAGCGCTGCGTCACGGGCGCTTGCTCAACGACTGACTGACTGTTTTTGTGAGAACCGACCGCATGTACAAACTTGAAGTCCAAGACCTGCATAAACGCTATGGCAGTCACGAAGTGCTCAAGGGCGTGTCCCTGAAAGCGGCAGCTGGCGATGTGATCAGCATCATCGGCTCCAGTGGCTCCGGCAAAAGTACTTTCCTGCGCTGCATCAACCTGCTCGAGCAGCCGCACGCGGGCAAGATTCTGCTCAACAACGAAGAGCTGAAACTGGTGGCGAACAAGGACGGCGCGCTGAAAGCCGCTGATCCGAAGCAGCTGCAACGCATGCGTTCGCGCCTGTCGATGGTGTTCCAGCATTTCAACCTGTGGTCGCACATGACCGCGATTGAAAACATCATGGAAGCACCGGTTCACGTGCTCGGCGTACCCAAGTACGAAGCGCGCGAAAAAGCCGAGTACTACCTGAACAAGGTCGGCGTGGCCCATCGTAAAGATGCGTTCCCGGGGCACATGTCCGGTGGCGAGCAACAGCGTGTGGCGATCGCCCGTGCACTGGCGATGGAGCCTGAGGTGATGCTGTTCGACGAACCGACCTCGGCCCTCGACCCTGAATTGGTTGGCGACGTGCTGAAGGTGATGCAAGCGCTGGCTCAGGAAGGTCGCACCATGGTCGTGGTAACACACGAAATGGGCTTCGCCCGTGAAGTGTCGAACCAGTTGGTGTTCCTGCACAAAGGCGTGGTTGAAGAAAGCGGCAACCCGCGTGAAGTGCTGGTGAATCCGCAATCAGAACGTTTGCAACAATTCCTCTCGGGCAGCCTCAAGTAATCGCTGCCGTTATGCACCAAATTAGGTCATGCTTCGCGACCTGAAGGTTGGCTCCAATCCACTGTAGGAGCTGCCGAAGGCTGCGATCTTTTGATCTGTTTTTGAAGATCAAAAGATCGCAGCCTCGTTCCACTCGACAGCTCCTACATGGGAATGGCATTCCAGTCCCGATGGTGGATCTGCGTCAGGCTCAAGATTTGTGTTCATTTACGGGCTAGCATTGGCCCATGCCTTCATCACTGTTCTTCGCTTCGGATTGCCCGCCCATGACTGCCCATCGAATTGGTTTCCTGATTTGGCCCAGCACTAAAGCGTTGACGCTGGCGCTGGCGGAGGAAGCCTTGCGTGTTGCTCAGCGGGTGCACCCGGACGTGGTTTACGAGCTGTCGTTCCTGCAAGCAGAACCTCCGGCCGAAGGCGCCTGGCAATTGCCCGGTGAAGCGTGGGCGGGCAAGCTCGAAAACTTCCAGAAACTGTTCCTGCTCGCTGACGAGCCGCCGACCACATTGGCCCCGGCACTCAGCAGTGCGCTCAAGCAATTGGTACGTGCCGGTACGGTCATCGGCGGTTTGTCTGCCGGTGTTTATCCGTTGGCGCAACTCGGTTTGCTCGACGGTTATCGCGCTGCCGTGCACTGGCGCTGGCAGGATGATTTCGCTGAACGCTTCCCGAAAGTCATCGCCACCAGTCATCTGTTCGACTGGGATCGTGATCGACTGACTGCCTGCGGCGGCATGTCGGTTCTCGATTTGCTGTTGGCGGTACTGGCCCGCGATCACGGTGCGGAACTGGCCGGCGCCGTTTCCGAAGAACTGGTGGTCGAGCGCATCCGCGAGGGCGGCGAGCGTCAGCGCATCCCGTTGCAGAACCGTCTCGGCTCCAGCCATCCGAAGCTCACCCAAGCGGTGTTGCTGATGGAAGCCAACATCGAAGAACCACTGACCACCGACGAAATCGCCCAGCATGTGTGCGTGTCCCGTCGACAGTTGGAGCGCATCTTCAAGCAATACCTCAACCGTGTGCCGAGCCAGTACTACCTGGAATTGCGCCTGAACAAGGCCCGGCAGATGTTGATGCAAACCAGCAAGTCGATCATCCAGATCGGCCTGTCGTGTGGCTTCTCATCGGGGCCGCATTTCTCCAGTGCCTACCGCAATTTCTTCGGCGCCACGCCGCGGGAAGATCGCAACCAGCGGCGCAGCAGCAGCCCGTTTGAGTTGTCATCGGTGCCGCCGGAGCGCGGTTGATCGCCGCGCTTCAGTCGACGAAGCTATTCGTCGATTTCCGAGCCCTCGGACGTTGAAACTTCCATCTCTGCCTCGTCGATCGTGCTTTCGATGCCAAAGTCCATGCCATGCTTTTTGAAGTAGGCGCTGAGGATTATCTGGCTCTGCGCGTCGAACGGGTTGTCGCGAAAGTTAATTGCTTCAGCAACCTCTCCGGGAAGTTCGAGGATATCGCTGGGCATCTCGGTGATCGCATTACCGCTTAAATCAGCCTTCATCAGGCGCTTGAGCTGGAACAGGCCATCCGGGATTTGCTGGATGCCGGTGTTGTTGAGTATCAGGTCTGTCAGCGAATTCAGTTGCCGCAGATCCGGTGTCAGTGCCAAGGGATTGAAGCTCAGGTCGAGAATCTCAAGGTTCACCATCTCCCCGAGGGCCGCTCTACTGTGCGCGCTCAGAGTGATGTTGCATTCCGTCAGGTACAGCACGGTCAGCTCGCCCATTCTGAAAATCGCTTGAGGAATGTCGTCGAGTGAGAACTCGCGAATGTTTAGCGTCCTGAGTTTGGGAAAGCAATTCAGGAACTGATTGGCGCCCGACGTGGCGCCTTCTTCGCTAAACAAGGTCAAGGTCGACACATGACTGAAGTCTGCGTTCAGCGCCGGTAATTCCCCGATGATCGTGGTAGGCAGGTTGAGCTCGTACAGCGTCTCACCGCGCTCGCCGAGTTCGTCGAACTCGCTTTCTTTGCGCCAGCATTCTTCGACCAGGGCCTTGAATTCATCGCGTGCAGATTGCTCCTCCGCCAGTTCGACCAAGGTGAACGGGTTGTTGGTGAATGGGTTGATGGCCGGAATATCACCGGTCCAGGCGTCCAGATCCTCTCTGAGGCTCAAGTACTCGTTCTCCAGTCGAGTCAGTTCAATTCGAGCGTCATGCGTGAGCCCGGCCAGACGATAAAAAAACTGGCTGGCTTCCTGGACGTTAAACAACGAATAGAGATGTTTTACTCGCGTGATGTCGATTTCTTCACAGAGCACCCCCAGCGTTTGTCCAAACTGGTGAAAGTGCGCTCTGATCCTGTCGCGTGTCACGCTTGACCAAGGGTTGCGGGCAAAATCGAAACCTGAAGTGACTTCCGGCGGGTAATGGAAAAACCCCAAGGGTATGTCACTGATCTGGTTGTTGTTGAAAATACCGGTCGTCAGTTTCGGATGATTCACCAGGCCGTTGGGAAGCTCTGCGATTCCGGTGTCGGCAAGGTCGATGTAGGTCAGCGCGGGCATGTTTGTGATGTCCGGCGCGCGTCCCAATGGATTGCCATACAGATCCAGCGCGCTCAGTGAGGTCAGCCCATTCAACGTTGTCATTGCAGCGTCATCAAGGGTGATGCCGCACTCCGCCAGTATCAATTGAGTGAGATGGGGCATGACTCTAACGGCTTGGGGCACATTCCCAAGATTGAAACTGCGAATCTCCAGATGTTGCAATCGCGGGAAATGACCCAGAAAACGGTCGGCGCCCAGTACGCCGCGACTGCCTTCCAGTGATAAGTGCGTGACGTGGCTGAAATCTGCTGTGAGCTGCGGAAGCTCTCCAACGATCGGAAGAGCGAATTGCAGCAGTGATCGTGGCTCGGGACTTTCGCTGTCGAGCGTTGTGCGTTCTAGCCAGCAACGCTGCAGAGCTTCCTTGAAGGCCAGTCGATTGTTTTTGGCTTCGGAGAACGTCGCAACATCCAGCCGCGTGCCGGTCACGGGATGCAGCCTGGGTGTTTGCGCTGTCCAGTCGTTCAGATCCTGTCGCAATTTAGCCAGTTCGGCAGTCAGCCGAGACAACTCCACGCGAGGGCCCGCCGGGTAGGTCATCAGTCTTTGCATGAATGCTTGAAATTGCTCAGGCGTAAATGACGGGTTGAGCGCCATCGCCTCTTGTTCAAGCACCGGAAGATAGGGGTTGAAGTGTCTATAGCCTTCGCTGCCTCCCGGTAAACGCATGGTGTGCGGATCGTAGGTTGGCTTGAGCTCGCGGTGCAGGGCGAGGATTTTTTGCAGATCGTCGCGGGCTAATGCGTGCTTGCGGATAGTCTGTTTGAGCTTCGCGCCAGCACCGATGTCGATGCCCAGCGCGTCACGTGTATTGTCGGGCAAGGCTTGCAACACGGCGTTGTAGAAATCGAGCGCCGCCGACAATGGCTGGCTCTCATCGTCGAAAGCCTGGTAACGGCCGTCTTCAAGCAGGACCAGGGTTTTGTGCAGGGTGGCATCGCCGGGGTCAATACTGTCGCGCAATGTGCCGCGAGTACCGTATTCACGGACGTCGATTCGCAGGTTTTTTGGCCATCCCGGGACACGTTCGAGTGAATGCAATGCCAGCCGATGAGTGTCCAGCGGGTTGATCGAATCCAGGTGCAAACCTTCAAAAGCGCGACTGCTGCGAACGTCCTCCAGGGCCCAGCGCGACAGTTGCATGAGCCGTTTCGGGACGAGTGATTGCTTGAGTTGTTGGCGTTCTTCGCCCGTGGCAGTGCGCAGGATTTCCCGGGCGACGCTGGTTGGGAGACCGGGCGATGCGTCGATGAGTGCGCGCGAAGCCGCGTCGGTGCTGTATTCGAGTGCGCGGTAGCGTGCATTGAACAGGATGTTGCGACGTTCGGTGGCGATGTCCGCCAAGGTTTTGCGCAGTGCGCGCGCTCGTGCGGTAAAGGCTTGGGGAGGTCGGCCAGGTTCTTCTTTTAATAGTGTCTTGAGATCACTTTCATCGAGCTTCGCCAACAGGTTCGTGAGCAGATCACCTGACCCCGGCGGCGGTTCGTACAGCTCAATCATCGGCAAATCCTGGCGGTTGCTTTGCCAAACGGTCTCGCCTTTAGCGTTGAGTAAACGCAGGCTTTTGTCCTCGGGCCAAGGGCAATGTTCGGTCAGCAGTTGCAGTTGGGTGATCGTGTCGGCCCGCGAAAATTCCGCGACGTGAGGGCTGTTCATTTGATCGATGAACGTGCGAATGCCTTTGTCGATGCTGAAGCGTTTGAGGGTGTCCTCCAGCAAGGGTGGAAGTGGCTCGCGCTCAGCGTGAAATTTGCGCAACACATCTTCGTGATAACCGCTGCTGCTGAGGGCGTGTTCCAGTTCGGTGGGTGACAGGCTGTCGACCGTGTGGCCGATGCGTCGCAGCAGTTTGTCGGTTGGCCAGGTGAGCGGGCGATCAAGTTCCGTTTGCCAGGTGCCCGTGTGGAAGTGTTGAAGCGCTGGAGGATAGGCATCCGCACGGGTCGGGTGATCAATTCGAAAGGCGCTGGTGCCTGGCTCAGGTCTGACGGCGAAGACTTTGCCGTCCAGCGGCAGCAGCAGTTTTCCATCGACCTGATGCAAACCGTGCTGATCAGGCAGGGATTCTTTCGCCAACGAAATCGCTTGCTCGTAGGGGGCCAGGTCAGCTTTCCAGTAGAGGGTTTTTCCGTTCGGTGCCCGAACCGGTTTGAAGCGGTCGATAAAACGCACGACTTGCTGCGGCAGTACGTTACGAAACTCGCCGGCGACCAGCATGCCGCCGGCGGCGAATATGCCCAGTTGCACGACGGATTCCACCGCGTCCAGCAGGTGCAGAAATGCCTCGGTTCGTTGCCCTTGCTCCCACTCGATAATGCCTTCGAAGGTCTCGTCCAGTAACTGATAGGCCATGTAACCCAGCATCAGTTCGCCCAGAAACGGCACGAACGGCATGGCCACGAAAGCAGCGACGTTGAGCAGTGATGAAGCGATGTTCACCAGTGAATCCCAAAACGCCCAACGCGCTTGCTGATCAACCGATGCTGTTGGTACTGCAAGGCTTGGTCCGTCGTTGAGGATTTTGTCTAGTGCATCCTCAAATTGCTGCTGCCATAACGATGCCTGGATGATCTGGGCGCGAAACTGCAGGTCGGGTTTTTCAACCGCTACTTCACGCCAGGCAGGTTTTGGATCGCCTCGTTCGTGCGGGTAAAACTGAATCTGGGTCAAGCGTGCCTTGAGTGTTGAAAAGAAGCGGCCGCGCTCGCTGTGCGCAATAAACCGACTGAAAAAATCCTGGTAGTCGCTTTCGCGCAACTGACGCGTCAGTTCGGTGGAGAAGGCGGCGCTGGAGGCGTATTCCTTGATCGGGTGCTCGGGGTCGTTCGGCACATAGGCCACCAGGCGACTGACGTGTTCGCTGCTGTTCAGGTCGGGCGCAAAGACAATGATGCCGTGCAGTTCAGACGACAGCAGTGACAGGCTCTGGCTGCGCAGAGGTTCGCCGTCGAGCCGCATGCCTTGCAGACCGTCGATCAAGCCGCTGATCAGACGGAACAGATCCTCCTGAATGTCGTTGTTCATCCGCGCGTACAACAGCGCCGATTTCAGTGCAGCCTTCTGACTGGTTTCAACGTGCAAACGTAAGGTCGCCGCGACGTCGGGTCGGGTGACACCCAGTTGATGTTGCAGATGCTGCTGGTATTGCGCGCCGATATCGAGCGTTCGGCACAGTTTG
Source organism: Pseudomonas sp. PS01303 (assembly GCF_029959385.1). Classification (NCBI taxonomy): domain Bacteria; kingdom Pseudomonadati; phylum Pseudomonadota; class Gammaproteobacteria; order Pseudomonadales; family Pseudomonadaceae; genus Pseudomonas; species Pseudomonas sp. PS01303. Next base: position 2,246 of record NZ_JASCPK010000146.1, on the reverse strand, counting down.
ATGAAGTCGGGTATCGACAGCGTCCGGGTGATGTCCGGGAGCGTTTCGAATTGCTCGTGCTCGTCTGGCCGGGTGATGAAGCAGGAGTCGGGGTCGAACGCATCCGCTTCGGTTTCGTGGCGCTCGAAGTTATGCAGCGCCGCATCCAGCAATGACACGCTCCAGATCCGCTGGGCGCCCGTGGAGAATCCGAACCAGGGATTTGTCACCGGAATGTACAGGCGCACGAAGGTGTTTTTGACGTCGAGTGTCAGGCCGACTTGATCCTTGATGGCCGCTGTCAGCAACGGCGCGGCAAAGGCGTCGACATCCTTGAGATCGGCGAGCAGGCGATCCACCTGGTTTTGCGCTGTCCAGTACTGAGCATTCAGGGTGCGCAGATGAGCCTGATGCTGACGAGGAGAACTTGCCAGCCCAGGTTCAGGGTGTGGCGTGCCGCGCCGCAAAGCATGTCTTCGAAGTGCCGAAGCGTTCGCCAGCCAATCAGGTGTGGCGTGATGCAAATGCAGAAAATGCGTGTCGTCGTGCTCGGCAACGAAAGCGTCGAGACGGACGGTAGGTTGAAGCGGTTGTGACAGGTTCATACGCTCATCCATTAGCGTGTGGAGAGCGCCCAGCAAATCAGAAAAAAAATCATCATGTGCGGTACATAGTTACCGCACATGGAATTCTTCGATCAAATACAGTGAAGCCACCGCAGATCCGCCCGGGCAGTTTAAACTGCGCCTTTGCGACGCTATATGTCGCATTGCCGTAAACCCGGGAAAATCCGGGGTTTGCGCTATAAGAAGTTGTCGCTTGGCGGCAAGGCCGGGCTGAAAACTGTCCTTACAATCCCCCCATCGCTCGCCAGTTTCAGGCGGGTGTTCCTCTTCAGGAGACTCCGATGTCCGTTGAGCACGCTGCGGTACAACGCGCCGATTTCGACCAGGTAATGGTTCCCAACTACGCGCCTGCCGCTTTCATTCCGGTGCGTGGCGCCGGTTCCCGCGTCTGGGATCAGGCCGGCCGCGAGCTGATCGACTTCGCCGGCGGGATTGCCGTTAACGTCTTGGGCCACGCGCACCCGGCGCTGGTCGGTGCATTGACCGAACAGGCGAACAAGCTGTGGCACGTGTCCAACGTGTTCACCAACGAGCCAGCCCTGCGTCTTGCGCACAAACTGATCGACGCCACGTTCGCCGAGCGCGTGTTCTTCTGCAACTCCGGCGCTGAAGCCAACGAGGCCGCTTTCAAGCTGGCCCGTCGTGTTGCGTTCGACCGTTTCGGCACTGAGAAATACGAAATCATCGCTGCGCTGAACAGCTTCCACGGCCGTACTTTGTTCACTGTTAACGTCGGTGGCCAGTCGAAGTACTCCGACGGTTTCGGCCCGAAAATCACCGGCATCACCCACGTTCCTTATAACGACCTGGCCGCGCTGAAAGCGGCGGTTTCCGACAAGACCTGTGCGGTCGTGCTGGAACCGATCCAGGGCGAGGGCGGCGTGCTGCCAGCCGAATTGGCGTACCTGCAAGGTGCCCGCGAACTGTGCGACGCGAACAACGCGCTGCTGGTATTCGACGAAGTGCAAACCGGCATGGGCCGCAGCGGCAAGCTGTTCGCCTACCAGCATTACGGCGTGACTCCGGACATCCTCACCAGCGCCAAGAGCCTGGGCGGCGGTTTCCCGATCGCGGCGATGCTGACCACCGAAGCGCTGGCCAAACATCTGGTTGTCGGCACTCACGGCACCACCTACGGCGGCAACCCGCTGGCGTGCGCGGTCGCTGAAGCAGTGATCGACGTGATCAATACGCCAGATGTGTTGAACGGCGTGAATGCCAAGCACGACAAGTTCAAGGCACGCCTCGAGCAGATCGGCGAGAAATACGGCTTGTTCACTCAGGTGCGTGGCCTCGGTCTGCTGATCGGTTGCGTGCTCAGCGATGCGTGGAAAGGCAAGGCTAAAGACATCTTCAACGCCGCTGAAAAAGAAGGCCTGATGATTCTGCAAGCCGGCCCGGACGTGATCCGTTTCGCCCCGAGCCTGGTGGTGGAAGACGCTGATATCGATGCCGGCCTGGATCGTTTCGAGCGCGCTGCTGCAGCACTGACGCAAGCCTGATAGACCCTTCGGCGCCTGGAGCTTTTCAGGCGTCGATCAAAATTTTGATGCCGGACCAGATCAACTGTAGGAGTGAGCCTGCTCGCGATTGCGTTATGTCAGTCAACTCATTGGTTTCTGACAGACCGCAATCGCGAGC
>NZ_JASCPK010000145.1:0-15299 GCF_029959385.1 Pseudomonas sp. PS01303 | reverse complement strand
GCTCGCGATAGCGGTCATACATTCAAAATAAAGGTTAGCTGACCCACCGCTATCGCGAGCAGGCTCACTCCTACAGGTAATGGGGTACATCAGGAAGCCTCTGCCAATGGCTTGCGCGCGACAACGTTCACCAACGTCTCTTCCCGCTGCCCGAACGGTTTCGGCTTGCGCACCCCAAACCGCTCCAGCAAGCCAAAATCCTTCGACCGGCTCCACCACAAATACGGGTACGACACATTGCGCTCGGCAAACTCAAACCCTTGCCCGCGAATCATCTCCAAATACTGCGCTGCACTCTTCTGCACGTGCATCGGATGGCGGAACAACCAGCGAATCACCCAGGTATCAATGTAAGCCTCGGTGGATTCGGCAAACAGCAGATAACCGCCCGGTTTCAACACGCGATAAAACTCGGCCAGCGCTTTTTCCTGTTCAACCAGATGATGGAACGTCTGATGGCAGAACAGCAGATCAACACTCGCGTCCGGCACATTCAGCGTCGCGCAATCGCTGCCGATCAGCTCAACATCGAGGCCCAGACGCGTCGCCTCTTCGCCGCTCAACTCCAGGCTGTGCGGATCGGCGTCAACACCGATCAAACGCTGTGGGGCGAAGGTCTGGCGCAGGTGGCCGAACGACTTGCCCTGACCGCAACCGGCGTCGAGCAGCACCGGATGCTCCGGCAGCGCTTCGCTGAACAGTCCGCGCAAATCATTGATCGCCACGCGCAACACATGGTGCTGCCAGGTGTGGCTGCGCAGGAACCAGAAACCGAAGCGGGTTTCCTCGACGTAGTTGTCGCTCAAGTAATTCATGTGGCGTCCTTTGCACAGAGTTCGGAAATCATCTTCAAGCGGCGGCGGGCTTCGCTGACGAACGGGTTGCGTTCGTCCCAGGCGTAACCGGCGAGGATCGAGCTGATCATGCGGCGGATGTCGGCCTGGCTGTCTTCATAAAAAATCACGTCCTGAAAGGTGCCGGCGTACCAGCCCTCGACGTAGCAACGGAACGTGTCAACGCCGCGTTTCAGCGGTTCGGCGAACTCGCGTTGCCAGTCGACCGTCTCGCCTTGCAACTGACGGTGCAGCACGGCGGCGGCCATACTCGCCGAACGCATGGCGATGGTCACGCCGGAAGAGAACACCGGGTCGAGAAATTCGGCGGCGTTGCCGAGCAAGGCAAAACCCGGCCCGTGCAGGGTTTTCACGTTCGCCGCGTAGCCGCCGAGGGTGCGCGCCGGGGTGTCCCACACCGCGTTGTTCAGCACGCCGGCAAGGCTTGGCGTTTCAGCGATGAAGCTGCGCAGGCAGGCGTCGAGATCGCTGTCACGGCCCTTGAAGTGTGCTTCGGCCGCGACCACGCCCACCGAGCAGCGGCCGTTGCTGAACGGGATCGTCCAGAACCACACATCGCGATGTTCGGGATGGGTGGTGACGAGGATTTTTTCGCGGTCGAAGGCCGGGTTGTCGATGTGATCTTCAACGTGGGTGAACACCGCTTGGCGCACCGGAAAATTCGACGGTGCTTCCAGATCCAGCAGTCGCGAAAGCACACGGCCATAGCCGCTGGCATCTAGGACGAAATCCGCTTCGACGCGGTATTCACGGCCGTCCTCGCGACGCACGTCGAGTTGCGGTTTCCGCCGGTCAAAATCGACACTGACGATGGCATCGCCGTAACGGATTTCCACACCTTGCAGCGCGGCTTGGTCGGCCAGCAACTTGTCAAAGTCGGCGCGCTGCACCTGGAACGTGGTGGGCTTGCCGTTGGTAAAGGTGTCGCCAAAGTCGAAGGCGCTGTAGCGCTCGCCCCACGCGAAAGCAGCGCCGTTTTTGCGCTGGAATCCAGCGGCATTCACCGCGTCGAGCATGCCCGCTTCTTCGACAAAATCGAGGCAATGGCACAGCATGCTTTCGCCGATGGAGAAACGCGGAAAGTGCTGGCGTTCGATCACCAGCACATCGTGGCCCTGGCGTTTGAGCAGGGCGGCAGCGATGGCGCCGGACGGGCCGGCGCCGATGATCACGACCTGACGGGATTCCATTTCAACGATTGGCACGTGAACTCCGGGGCAGGTGGTTTTTGATGTCCAGCGGTGCACGGTGCAGGCCGATCAGCGCCGGCAGCAGCGTCGCCATCAGGCCCATCAGCATCAGCGCGAAGTACAGCGCCGGGGTGATGAGCTGTTGTTGCAAGAGCAAATTGAGAAAGACGATCTCGCTCAGGCCGCGAATGTTCAGCAGTACGCTTTCACGCCAGCGGCTGGCGCCTTCGAACGAGGCGCCGGCCCAGCCGAGGCCGAGCCAGTTGCCGAGCAGTTTACTGGCAATCGGCAACAGCAGCAGCGCCGCCCATTGCAGCGGGCCGAGGCTGGCGAGGGCGCTGTGCACGTCGATCTGCACGATGCCGAATGTGAGGATCAGCGGGATCGCGATCCACGTCTGCAAACGGTTCATCCAGCGCGCCGGCAACGGCAGCACCAACGGGATCTTCAGCGCGGCCATGCACAGCAAATAACCGATGCCGAAAATCAGCGCGTTGAGTTTGTAATGCTCGGCCATCACCAACAGGGCGAAGAAACCGAGGCTGTAGGTCAACGGTCGGCGCACGCCGAACAGGCGCAGCACCAACGGCACACAAGCGAGCCCCAGCGGCAGCAACAGGCTGCTCAAGTGCAGACTGCCTTGGGCGAGGCCGAACAGCGTCCAGCAAGTCAGATCGATGAGGATCGCGGTTTGCACCAGACGCCGGGTGGCGGCGGGCGGGTAATCGATGTGGCGCAAGTACAGGTACAGCACCGGAATCGCGGTAATTGCGAACACCAGGCCGATCGCCAGCGAGTTGAGCCACGGTTGCGCCGGCAACAACCAATAAGCCGCCGCCAGTCCGCAGACGAATGGCACGAGAAAACTCGGCAGGGCGATTTTCACGCTCTGCCGATCCAGTTTCAGATCGATCACATCACTGAGGATGTGCCCGAGCAGCAAGGCAAAACTCAGGCTGTAGAGGTTTTTCAGCCACTCTGGCGCGATCAGTTCCGCACCGCTCAATTGCCAGCCCGGTTCGATCCAGAAGTACATCAGCAGTGGCAGGCCGAAGCTCGCCAGCAGCAACTGGCTGACAATCGGGATCAGGCCGAAATATCGACCGACACGGGTCGCGACGGCGAACAGCGCCAAGGCCAGCAACCAGAAGCCGACGACCATCACGCTGCCGGCTCCGCGACCGTTGCCGTGTGGGCGTGACGCCCGGCCCACGGTGCGAGCATGAAACTGAAGGCCAGCCCAAGGCTTACCGACAAACCGAAATTGCTTACCGCCGGCGTGCTGGAGACCGCGAGCAAACCAAACGACAGCCACGTCGTCAGCGCCGCCAGCAACGTGCCGAGCAGGCTCACTGCGGCGCCGCCAACCTGTTCACGCATAAGGATCGCGTAGTCGACGCTGATCGCCGTCACCAGCAGCAGGCCAAACAGGCTGAACAGGGTCAGCGGCTGACCGAGCCAGCCAAGACTGGCCAGACTGCACAGCGCCGCGAGCAAGGGCAGGGCGACGATGCGCAGCGCACCGCCGAGGCCGAACGGCAGCATCAGCACCAGCACGATCAATGCGCAGGAGGCGAGTTTCAGCTCCGCGGCGCTGATCTGCGTGGCGGCGAAAACGTCGTTCAATTCACCGAGGCGATCGACCAGTTGCACCCCCGGCAGATCCAGCGCCTGCACGCGCAACAGTGCCGGATTGTTCAGGCCTTGCAGGCTGGTCATCGCCGCCACGCCGTCTTCGGTCGGGCCGAGCCAGAGCGTGCGATAAGGTTCGCCGAGCGGGCCGGCAAGGGCGGTGTCGATATCTTCCGCTGGCACGGTTTGCAGCTGTTGCAGCTCGCTTTGCAGCGCAGCGAGCGGCACGCCGAGGTCGAGCAGCGGCTGCCAGTATTGCGGCAGTTGGTTCAGCGCCTGGCGGACTTTTTCCTGCTCGCTCGGCGGGCTGACCAGTTGATCGAGCGCCAGATAGCCTTGCAGCTTGTCGAGGTTGACCAGTTGCTCGAGACGCTCGCTCAGCGCTGCCTGACGCTCGAGCAACTGCTGCTGATTGGCGGCGCGTACGAGGAAAAACTGGCTGGTCGGCTGATAACCGGTGATGCGCGCGATGGTCTGCGCCTCATCGGTCAGACGCTGCGGCGCGCCAACCCATTGGCGAATGTCGTTCTTGCTTTGCAGCTGCACCAGACCGCCAACACAGAAGGCGATCAACAGCGCCAACAGCACTGGCGTGCGCACGCGTTCGAGGAGTTTTTCCCGCAGCGTGATCAAGCGCTCGGCGAGCGTCAGCGGCCACTGCGCCGGGCGTAACTCGAGGTTGTTGAGCAGCGCCGGCAGCAGGCACACCGCTGACAGATACGCACCGAGCAACCCGGCGGCAGAGAACACGGCGATTTGCGTCAGCGCCGGGAACGGCGTCCACGCCAGCGCCAGATATCCGATGGCGCTGGTGATCAGGCTCAAGGTCAGCCCGGACAGGGTCAGGCGCAAGGCCGGCCAACTGCGCCACGGCTTCAGGCTCCAGCTCTTCGACAGGTAGTGCAACGGATAATCCACCGCCACGCCGATCAGGCTGGAGCCGAGCACCAGCGTCATCACGTGCATATGACCGAATAGCGCCACGCAAGCGACGGCACCGAAAAGCATGCCGACCAACACCGGCACAAATGCCAGCAGCACACGCCAGCGCCGAAACGCCAGCAGCAGCAACAGCAGAATGCCGACCGTTGCACCGCCGCCAACCCAGGTCATTTCGCGCGTCGCTTGCTGCTGACCGTTGGCCGCGTAAAGCAGACCGCTGGCGGCCAGTAATTGCACGTCATTTTTCGCCGCTTGTTCACGGCTGTGCTGCAGCAGATCCGCCACTTTCAGCGGCAGGTTCATGTCGAAAGCGTCGGCAGTGGTGCGCGCGCGCAGCAGCACCCAGCTCTTGCCGTCTGCATCGGCAATCAACGCGCCGCTGCCGATGTCGAGTTGCACCGAACCGTGTTGCGGCTGGCTGTTCTGGATACGCCCGGTCAGGCCCAGCCAATCGTCCGGACTCGGTACCAGGCTGAAACCGCTGAACGGATCGAACAGCGCCTGCACCCGCTGATGAATAAATACATCGGGATGTTCGGTGAGCAGTTGCTGATCGTCCGCCGAGAGCATCGCCAGGCGACCTTGCAGCAATTGCGTGCGCAGCGCCGGCAGATCCGCTTGCAGGTTCCACTGCACTTTCTCGAACAGACCGCTGGCCTGCCATTGCTCGCCGAGCTTCTGCGCCATGTTGACCGCTTGCTGGCGATCGGCGTGGCCGACCAGCACCAGCATTTCGCGATTCAACGGTTCCTGCATACGCTGTTCGGCGCGCAGTTCGAGGGCGTCCGGGTTAGTGCCGGGCACCAGCTCCATCAGGTTCGCCGACAGCGGCGCACCGTCGCGCCACTGCCAACCGGCCAGCGCAACGACTGCCAGCAGCAGTAACAGAAACAGCCAGGGCAGCCTGCGTTCACTCGGCAAAGTCATGTTGCTCCGTGTCGCTCAGCGGTTGGGCGGCGCTGCTGTCCTGCATGCGCAGCACGGTGCTGTCGCCCTGGGTTTCCAGCAGTTCGATGGTTTGTACCAAGGCGCCACCGTCGATGTTGATCTGTTTGAACACTTGCTTGAGCAGCAGCGAACGCGGGGTCAGCGACAGTTTCCACTGCTGCGCGTCGCCGCTCAGGGCCAGTTCGAAATCCCGTTGCAGGCCGCTGCTGTCACCTTGCAGCACGGCGAGAAACAGCCGGTTCTGATCAGCGCCGGCGCTCTTGTTTGGCAGCATTTGCCAGCCATTGTCGTCGCGGCGGGCGATGCCGTTAGCGGTGATGCGGTAGTCCTGCTGCAGCGGGGTTTTCAGTAGCCAGAGCAGGCCGTGATTCTTCGCCAGCACAAAACTGCCCTTGCTGAGCAGCGGTTGCGGCAGGGCGCGCAGGTGTTTTTCCTGAATGAACTGGCCGTGGATCACGTCCGGTTTCGCCAGTTGTTCGCTGAGTTGTTGCAGGTCGAAGGCGTTGGCCAGCGCTGACATGGTCAGCAGCGCCACTACGCTCAGGCTTTTCACAAAAACATTCATCGCAGCATCCTTTCCACGGCGTCGGTGAAGACTTTCGGTGAAGCCAGCTGCATTTCGCGGCTGCTGACTTCGACGGCGACCTGCACCGAGCTGGCGCGGGTCAGGCGTTCGCCGCTGTGCAGATCGGTGATCAGGTAATTGATCTTCAGACGGTTTTCCCACTCGACCAGACTGGCGCGCACATTCAGGCGCTGCCCAAACACCGCGCCACGCACGTAGCGCAGTTGCAGGTCGATGATCGGCCAGGCGAAACCGGACTCGACCATGTGCGTGTAGTTGTGGCCGATCTTGTCCAGCAGCGCACAACGCGCGACTTCCAGATACTTGACGTAATGCCCGTGCCAAACAACGTGCATGGTGTCGACGTCAAAAAACGGCACGAGGATTTCGGTGTCGGCGTGAAGCACTCCGGCGCTACGCATGCAGCCTCCAGTGTTGTGTGGCGATGCGTTGCAGGCACAGGCGCAGTTCGCCTTCCAGCGCACGATCCTCGATGACCGGCGGGAAGTCTTTGGCCAACTCTTCGTGCATTGCCGCCAGCGACGGTGGCAGCGGTCGTGCGTCTTCGGCCTGACCGCGCAGCCACACGCCTTGATTGGCGGCGAGAAGAGTGGCGGCTGCGACTTGTTCGGTCAGCTCCAGCACGCGAATCGCATCGCGGGCGGCGATGGTGCCCATGCTCACTTTGTCTTGGTTGTGGCACTCAGTGGAACGCGAGAACACGCTGGCCGGCATGGTGTTTTTCAGCGCTTCGGCGGTCCAGGCGCTGGTGCCGATCTGCACGGCTTTGAAGCCGTGGTTGATCATCGCGCGATCTGCCGGCGCGCCGGACAGGTTGCTCGGCAAACCATGGTTGTAGCGTTCGTCGACCAGCAGCGCGAGTTGCCGGTCGAGCAGGTCGGCGACGTTGGCCACGAGGTTTTTCAGGCTGTCCATGGCGAACGCGATGTGGCCGCCGTAGAAGTGCCCGCCGTGCAAAACGCGCTCGGCTTCGGCGTCGATGATCGGGTTGTCGTTAGCGCTGTTCAGTTCGATTTCGATGAACGAACGCAGCCAGTTCAGGCTGTCGGCCAACACGCCGAGCACGTGCGGGGCGCAGCGCAGCGAGTAGCGATCCTGCAAGCGATGCAGTGGCGCCGTCGGTGCGTCGATCGCCAGATCCTTGCGCAGCCACGCGGCAACCTGCATTTGTCCCGGATGCGGTTTGGCGGCGAACAGACGTTCGTCGAAATGCTCCGGATTGCCTTGCAGCGCGACGACGTTGAGCGCGGTGATGCGTGTGGCCAGTTGCAGCAGATAATCGGCGCGGGCGAAGGCGAGGCAGGCGAGGCCGGTCATCACGGCGGTGCCGTTCATTAGCGCCAAGGCTTCTTTCGGGCGCAGCACCAAAGGTGTCCAGCCGAGTTCGCGATGCACATCGGCGGCCTGACGGCGCTCGCCACGGAACATCACTTCACGCTCGCCGGAAAGTGTCGCGGCAACGTAGGACAGCGGCGTCAGATCGCCGCTGGCGCCGACCGAACCTTCTTCAGGAATCAGCGGCAGAATGTCGTATTCGAGAAACGCGTGCAGACGCTCGAGCAGTTCCACGCGCACCCCGGAAACGCCGTGGCACAACGACTGCAAACGTGCCGCCAACACCGCGCGGGTCGCTTGCGCGTCGAGCAGTTTGCCGAGCCCGCAACCGTGGAACGTGTAGAGATGACGCGGCAACGCTTCGACGTGATGCAGCGGTACCGCGACCACGCAGGAATCACCGTAACCGGTGGTCACGCCGTAGATCACGCCTTCCTTGTCCAGCAGCGAATCGAGGAATCGCGCGCCTTTGGCGATGCGCTCGCGATACTCGGCGTCGCTCTGCAACTGCACGGGCGCCTGACGATTGGCCAGGGCCAGCACGTCTTCGATGCGCAAAGGGCGTTCGCCGAAGGTTACCGGCTCATGGGTTGGCGTCGTCATCGGTCTTCCAGAAAGGGTAAAAGTTGAACCATTGGCGCGGTGCTTCGAGGCAATAGTGACTCAGGCGCTGGGCATAGCGGGTGGCCCACTGATGAATGACCTGCTCGCGCTCGCTGCGCTTCCAGGTTACCGCGTCGGCGAACGGTTCGAGGGTCAGGCGATAGTGACCGTCTGGTTGTTTGAGGCACATCAGCAGATTGACCGGGCATTTCAGCAGGCCGGCCAGCAGCCACGGACCTTGCGGAAACGGCGCCGGGTGACCGAGGAAATCCACGGTCACACTTCGTCCGCCGTGCAGCGGTACGCGGTCGCCGGCAATCGCCAGCCACTCGCCGCGCTCAAGACGTTCGTGCAGTTGCAGCATGATCACCGGGTCGAGTTCGCTGACCTGAATCAGGCGCAGATTGGTCGCTCCAGCCTCGCCCAGCAAACGGTTGAATTGCTCGGCGTGCTTGGTGTGCACCAGCACGTTCATGGTGACTTTTTCGCCGATCTCCGCCAGTGCGCGGCAGACTTCGAGATTGCCCAGATGCGCGCCAACCAGCAGTTGCCCGCGTGTGCCGCGCAACTGGTTGCGCAGCAGGGCCGGGTCGATGATTTCGATCTGTTCAATGCTGAGCTTGCCGTTCCACACGTCGAGCTTGTCGAGCATGGAATCCGCGAAGGCCATGAACTGACTGAATACGCGCCAGTGGCTTGGGCGCAAGTCATCGCGTTGGCTCCAGTCGGCCAGACGTTGCTGGAATTGCCAGGCACTACGTCGCGCGGTGCGACCGAACAGGAAAAAGTACAAAACGATGCCGTACAGCAACGGGCTGAGCAGGCGTCGACCGAGGACTTTGGCGGCGAACGCGGTGAATTTCATCAGCAGGAAGCTGCCGCGTTCTTCGCGGTCGGCCCAGTGCTTCTTGTCGGTTTCGCCGGTCATGCGCGCCACCGTCGCCAGAGGATCACCGGGAAACGCAGCAACATGCCGAAGAACAGCCGTGTGTGCATGCTCGAAATCAGCGCGTTGTCGTGGAACAGGCGGAAGTGCGACACGCCGTCGAGCGGGTAATGCACGCTGGTTTGCAGCCAGCGCATCGGCTGATTGCGCCACGCCAGGCGGACGAGAATATCCGAGTCGAAATCCATGCGTTTGCCGACTTTTCTTGAGTCGATCACCGCCAGCGTCGGGGTCAGCGGATAAACGCGAAAGCCGCACATCGAGTCGCGGATTTGCAGCGACAGCGTATTGATCCACACCATGACGTGGGTCAGGTAGCGCGCGTACAACCGGCCCTTGGGCACGCTTTCGTCGAACAGCGGATAGCCGCAGATCATGGCGTTGGGATGTGCGCGGGATTCTTCAACGAAGCGGGCGACGTCGTGCAAGTCGTGCTGGCCATCGGCGTCGACCTGCAAGGCATGGGTGAAACCCAGCAGCGCGGCTTCACGCAGACCGGTCATCACCGCACCGCCCTTGCCTTGGTTGGCGGTCAGGCGCACCAGATGCACGTTGTCGCGTTCGGCCAGAGTATCGAGGACTTTTGCGCAGGAGGGCTTGCTGGCGTCGTCGACCAAAATGCATGGCAGATCTTGCGCAAGCAGAGCATCGACCACGGTACCGATGGCAGTTTCGTGGTTATAAACCGGGATCACGGCGCAAGGGTTATGCATAACAGTTCTCCATTGGAAAACCGCGATCCCTGTAGGAGTGAGCCTGCTCGCGATTGAGTGCGCAGCACTCACCAAGGTCAATCATGCTCTACACCCAAAAGAATCCGCCCACTGGAGCAGGTGGCGGTGTCATTGCGATAAGCGAAATACAACTTGCTGCGCTCCGGATCAAAACGCAGGTGCAGCTGAATTTCATCCCCCGGCCGCACCAGTTGCTGAAACTTCAGCACTTCCATCCCGGCAAACGGCCCGTTCAGATTCAGCAATTGCCGCCCAAGATTCAGCGCCCATTCCACCTGCACCACACCCGGCAATACCGGTGCCTTGGGGAAGTGGCCGCTGAAATAAGCCAGATCCGGCGGCACGCTCAGTTGCAAACTCCATTCACCCTCAATCTCGACCTGCGACAGCACTTCCGGCGCTTTCGGACGCGGCGCCATCAACAGTGCTTCAACCTCGGCCTGGGGCAGTTTGCCCTGGCTGTTCAGCGGCAATTGCCGCACCAACCGCCAGCGTCGCGGCAGGGCCAGAGCTTCACAGTGTTGGCGCAAATGCTGGCGCAAAGTTTCGGTGAGGCTGCGGCGGCCATGTTCACGCAACGCAAACAACCCCGAATCGCTGAGCACCAGCAGGGCCCCAAGGGACGCGCGGTTTTCCTGCACCACGCCAAGCCGCGCTTCGGCAACCCAGTCGTGAGCGACCAAGGCCTGTTCCAGCATCGGCAGAGAGATGCGCTTTTCTTCGAGTTTAACGATGCGATCCAGCCGTCCCAACAACTCGAAACGACCATCGGCAGCAATGCGCGCCGCGTCGGCGGTGTGTTCGACATGGCCGGCAGGCAGATAAGGCGAAGCGATCAACAGCGCGCCCTCGCTGTCCTGGCTCAATTGGACACCGGCGAACGGTTGCCAGAGTTGTTCACCCTGACGCCAGGCAATGCCGCCGGTTTCCGAGCTGCCAAGAATTTCCGTGGGCCATTGCTGCAAGCGTTTTTGCAGACTTTGCGCAGCCTCAAGCGGCAACGCGCCACCCGAGGAAAATACCCGCCGCACCGCGCTCAATGCAGGCCAATCAAGGTTGTCGCCCATGCGTTTGAGCAGCGCCGGGCTCGCGACCCAGGCGAAGGTCGGATGTTCGCGGCTGGCGCGCTGCATGTCTTCCGGGAAGGCCAGTTGCTTGCGCACAAACGGGCGCCCGGCGCACAGCGGCCACAGCACGCGAAACAGCAAACCATAGATGTGTTGTGTGGCGACGCTGCCGACGACGCAGGCTTCACCAAGATCCGCGCCCCACAGTTGCTCCAGCGCTTCAACTTCATTGGCCAGTTGGCGCAGGGTTTTGTCGATACGCTTGGGTTCGCCGCTGGAGCCGGAGGTGCACAGGCTCAGCTGACATTGTTCGAGATCCAGCGCCGCAGCGGGCAATGCCGGCTGCTGAAAGTCAGTCAGGTGCGCGTCTTCGGCGTGATCGGTCAGCCACAGATCGACTTCGCTCGACCAGCGCTGGCGAGTTTGCGGTTGCAAGTCCGACGGCAACAACACGCTGACGCCGGCGCGCCACGCTCCGAGCAGGGCGATGGCGAGATCGGCGGCATCCTCCAGATGCACGGCGAGGCGCTTCACGCCCTGCGCTTGCAGGCCGGCGGCAACGCTCAGCGCCTGTTCGCACAGTTGCGCGTGATCGAGTGCCGGCGCAGCGCAAATCGCCCGCGCCGGCAGGGCCTTGAGCAACAGCTGCTCAAGTTTTATCCAGTTCATGTACGGCCTCTTACCCGTTGTCGTATCAGCCATTCAATGGCAAACATCAGGCCGATCAATCCGTAGGAGATCAGGCCGGTGTACAACATCCACCAATTCAGCGGCGCCCACAGGGTCAGGAGGGCGGCGCACAAACCGTTGCAAAAGAAAAACACGCTCCAGGCCACCGTGACCTTGCGTGTGTAGCGAATCGCGATGTCCGGCAGCTCTGGCTCACGCAACCGCGCCAGTCGCTCGACCATCGGCGGCCCGTATTTCAGGCTCAGGCTGAACAGCACCAGCATGAAACCGCTGATCAGCACCGGGTACCAGCGCAGCAACAGCGGGCTGTCGAACAGCGCCAGCAACAGGCAGAACACGATCGCCACGCAAGCCATCCACAGGCTGCCGGGTTTGCGCTCGCCGGTCAGGGCGCGCGCGAGCCACAAGCCGCCCAGTAGCAGACCGAACTGCCACGGGGCGAAGTGCTCCATGCCGAAATACACCGCAAAGGGGTACAGCAGACCGGCCAGCAGCAGGCCCAGGCCGATCAATCGGCTCATGCGGCCGGTTGAACCAGACGGTAAACCGCCTCGACCACGTCACCGACGGTGCGCACGGTCTTGAACTCTTCGGCGGCGATTTTCTTGCCGGTCTGGCGTTTGATGTGATCGATCAGATCGACCGCATCAATGCTGTCGATTTCCAGATCCTGATACAGATTGGAATCCAGGCTCACGCGGGCCGGATCCAGTTCGAACAGCTCGACCAAGGCATCGCGCAGGGTGTTGAAAATGTCGTCACGAGTTTGCATGGTCCGGTCTCAAGCTGCCTGTTTTGCCGTGACGAAGGCCGCAAGGCTCGCCACGTTGGTGAAATGGTTGCGGGTGTCTTTGGCGTCGGCGTCGATTTTGATGCCGTACTTTTTCTGGATCGCCAGACCCAATTCCAGCGCGTCGACGGAATCCAGGCCCAGGCCTTCACCGAACAGCGTTTGTTCGTCACCGATGTCGTCGGCGCTGATGTCTTCGAGGCCGAGGGCGTCGATGATCAGCAGTTTGATGTCACGCACCAGGCTAGGGGTGTTCAGTTCGCTCATCTTCGGCGAGCTCCTTGATAAAGTAAGAATGCAAATAATCGTTGAGCTTGCGCGAGGCTTGCGGGGCGGGCCCCTGCGCGGCGAAGGTCTGTGGATCTATATCGGCCCCGACCCGAAAACTGAAGTGCACACGACGGCGCGGGATGCGATACCACGGCTCGGCTTTGGTCAGGGTGGTCGGGTTGACCTTGATGATCACGGGCGTGAGGATTTTCGCACCGCGCAGGGCAATGGCTGCAGCGCCCCGATGAAAGGCTGGCGGCTGTCCCGGCTGAGTGCGGGTACCTTCGGGGAAAATGATCAGGCTCTGGCCGTTTTGCAATGATTCTGCGGCGGCGTCGAGCATGTCCATGCTGCCGTCATTGCTGATGTATTCGGTGCGGCGCAGCGGGCCACGGGTGAAGGGGTTTTCCCACAGGCTTTTCTTCACCACGCAATTGGCTTGGCGTACCAGACCGATCAGAAACACCACGTCGATCAGCGACGGATGGTTGGCGATGATCATTTGCCCCGGTCGACCGAGGCGTTCGGCGCCTTGAATGTCGTAGGTCAGCACGCCGGTGCGGGCCATGAACTGCACAAAAAACCAGAACAGCCGACTGACCATCTGCCGCGCGCGTTGGCGATGAACCAGCGTGTCGCCGGGCAGGCAGCCGAGAATCGGGAATACCACCAGGCGCAGACACAGTCCGCCGAGCCCGAACAGGGCGAAGCTTGCGGCGGTGGCCAGCAACCGCCAGTAATAGGCGTCGCGGTTTTTCTCGGTCACGGGTTGCGTTGCCAGGTCCATACACGATTTTTCCAGGCATGTTGGCAATGGGTTTGCTGGCCGAGCAGGGTACGCAGCAGATTGAGCGCGTGGGGCCAGTCCGATTTGGACAGTGCTTGCGGGGTGCTGTTCAGGGTCAGCCGCCAGTCGGTACCGGGGGTTAGCAACAGACCCAGCGCGTAAGGGAACGGCACGTCATCGATCCACTGCGAATAGGCTTGCGGCGGTTGTTCCTCGGTGATCACCAGCAACACGGCCGGGGCGCCTTCATTCAATAGCGCCGCCGCTTCGAGCATGCCGTGTTCGAGGCCGTCGCCCGCTGCGGCGAGGGCGGTCATTTCGCTGGTTTCGCCGCGCATGATCGACCACAGACCGATGATCGCGTTATGCACTGACAGGCTGAACTGGGTGGGGGATAGCGGCTGGTCGGTGGCCAGATCGCTGAGAATTTCGTACGTGCGCGGGGTTTCGCCGTGGCGCGAGACAAACACCAGCGGCAGGTTTTCCCGCCCGTCGGCGAGTGGCCAGCCAACGCTGAACGCCATCCGCGCCAGTCGACTGAGACGGCGCCGCTGCATGGCCGGTAAAAACGACACATCGGGCGCGGCATCACTGCTCTGGAGCACGACCGGTTGTCGGCTCCAGGCTTGCCAGGCGTCCACGCTGTCGAGCCCGGGAGCCCACGCGCGCCATTGGGCGATGTTGAAGTTGATCACGGACATTCATCCCGCCCCTGCGGGCTTTTGTTGACGCATTTAGCCACCAAAGCCGCAGCGGACTTGGCGTGGCGCTTGGCGCCGGGTGGCGCGCATTATCCCGGTGCGACGGGCGTGTAGCAAATGCTGGTTACATTTTGCGCAATGAAATGTACTGGCTGGTTCGCGGTAAAACTGTCATTTGGCCATTATCCAGATTGGCGAGGGCCTGTCTGTCGGGGATCTCGTCAATCGTCGGCAGTTTTTACTGAGACTGCAGACGGAAGTTTGCACCTGACTGTGTAGTCCATGTCCGATGAGGTAGCGAAGCGAGGCCGCGCGCATCTACACTCGGTCATTCTTTGATACACGGAGGTTTTGTCATGCGGCGCGTGGTGTTCAATCAGAAAGGTGGTGTAGGCAAATCCAGCATTGCCTGCAATCTGGCGGCGGTCAGTGCCAGCGAGGGTTATCGCACGTTGTTGGTGGATCTCGATGCCCAGGCCAACTCCACTCAGTATCTGACCGGGCTCACCGGCGACGACATCCCGATGGGCATTGCCGATTTCTTCAAGCAGACGCTGTCTTCCGGGCCGTTCTCGAAGAAAAACCAGGCGGATATCTACGAAACCCCGTTCGACAACCTGCACATCATCACCGCCACCGCCGAACTGGCCGACTTGCAGCCCAAACTTGAGGCCAAGCACAAGATAAACAAGCTGCGTAAGTTGCTTGATGAGCTGTCCGAGGATTACGACCGGATCTACCTCGATACGCCGCCGGCGCTGAATTTTTACGCGGTATCAGCGCTGATTGCCGCTGATCGTGTGCTGATTCCCTTCGATTGCGACAGTTTCTCGCGTCAGGCCTTGTATGGGCTGATCGCGGAAATCGAAGAGTTGAAAGAGGATCACAACGAAGGTCTGGAAGTTGAAGGCATCGTGGTCAACCAGTTCCAGGCCCGGGCCAGCCTGCCGCAGCAGATTCTCGATGAATTGATTGCCGAGGGATTGCCGGTGCTGCCGGTGTACCTGACCAGCTCGGTGCGCATGCGCGAATCCCATCAGGCCAGCACGCCGCTGATCCACCTCGATCCGCGACACAAACTGACCCAGCAATTCGTCGAACTGCACAACCTGATCGAAGCGCACTGATCCCCAGAACCACACAAATCCCCTGTAGGAGTGAGCCTGCTCGCGATAGCGGTGTGTCAGTCACATAGATGTTGGCTGGACGAACGCTATCGCGAGC
>NZ_JASCPK010000144.1:0-15337 GCF_029959385.1 Pseudomonas sp. PS01303 | reverse complement strand
GAGCCTGCTCGCGATAGCTATCTATCAGACACATTTGTTTGACTGACACACCGCTATCGCGAGCAGGCTCACTCCTACAAAAGATCAAAAGATCAAAAGATCAAAAGATCGCAGCCTTCGGCAGCTCCTACAGAAGGCTGCGATCTTTTGCTTCTGTATCACGCCCATCAATCATCCTGTTCAGCCTTTATCAGCAAGCCTAGACTCGGCCCAACCCCAATTTCAGGTAGGCCGCCATGTCCGAGACGCTGCTCAGTTCCCGCAATCTGGCTTTCGAGCTGTATGAAGTCCTCGATGCCGAGGGCCTGACCCGGCGTGAGCGCTTTGCCGAACACAACCGCGAGACCTTCGACGCTGCCATCGGCACCGCGCGCAATATCGCCGAGAAATACTTCGCCCCGCACAACCGCAAAGGCGACGAAAACGAGCCGCGCTACGAGGACGGCAAGGCGATTTTGATTCCCGAGGTAAAACCGGCGGTGGATGCCTTCCTTGAAGCCGGATTCCTCAACGCCGCGAGAAGTTTCGACGCCGGCGGCATGCAACTTCCTACATTGCTGTCGCAAGCCTGCTTCGCGCATTTCCAGTCGGCCAACGCTGCTTCGACCTCGTACCCGTTCCTGACCATGGGCGCGGCGAACCTGATCGAAAGCTTCGGCACTGAAGAGCAAAAGCAGCGCTTCCTGCAACCGATGATCGACGGCCGCTTCTTCGGCACCATGGCTTTGACCGAACCGCATGCCGGCTCATCCCTGTCGGATATTCGTACACGCGCCGAACCGGCGTCTGACGGCACCTATCGCCTCAAGGGCAACAAGATTTTCATTTCCGGCGGCGATCACCCGCTCTCGGAAAACATCGTACACATGGTGCTGGCCAAACTGCCGGACGCGCCGCCGGGGGTGAAAGGCATTTCGCTGTTCATCGTGCCAAAGTTTCTGGTCAACGATGACGGCAGCCTCGGCCCACGCAACGACGTGCTGCTGGCCGGGTTGTTCCACAAGATGGGCTGGCGCGGCACCACCTCCACCGCACTGAACTTCGGCGATAACGGCGAGTGTGTCGGCTATCTGGTCGGCGAACCACATCGCGGTTTGAGCTACATGTTCCAGATGATGAACGAGGCGCGGATCGGTGTCGGCATGGGCGCAGTGATGCTTGGTTATGCGGGTTATCTGTACTCGCTGGAGTACGCCCGCGAACGTCCGCAAGGTCGAGTGCCGGACAGCAAGGATCCGACTACCGCGCCGGTGGCGATCATTCAGCACGCCGACGTAAGACGCATGCTGCTGACGCAAAAATCCTACGTCGAAGGGGCATTTGACCTCGGCTTGTACGCCGCTCGCCTGTTCGATGACACCACGACGCTTGAAAGCGAAACCGAGCGTAAACAAGCGCAGGAATTGCTGGATTTGCTAACGCCAATCGTCAAATCCTGGCCATCGGAGTTCTGCCTGAAAGCCAACGAACTGGCGATCCAGATTCTTGGCGGTCACGGTTACACCCGTGAGTATCCGGTCGAGCAGTACTACCGCGACAACCGTCTGAACCCGATCCATGAAGGCACCCACGGCATTCAGTCGCTGGACTTGCTTGGGCGTAAGTTGGCGCAGAACGGCGGCGCGGGGCTGAAGCAGCTGATTCGCCTGATTGCCAATACGGCCGAACGCTCGACTGCGCACGATTCGCTGACAGCACTGCGTGAGCCACTGGAAAAACTGGTAGCACGCCTGCAAACCGTGACCATTGGTTTGCTGACGGATCTGGCGCAGGGCAAGGTCAACAGCAGTCTGGCGAACTCGGCGCTGTACCTGAAGGTATTTGGGCACGCGGTAATTGGCTGGCGCTGGCTGGAACAGGCGATTCGTGCGGAGGAAGGCTTGGACAAGGGCAATGCGGCCGATGCTGACTTCTATAAAGGCAAGTTGCAGGCGGCGCGGTATTTTCTGACGTGGGAAGTGCCGGGTTGCCACCATGAATTGGCGTTGCTGGAGGCGCGGGATGATACGTGCCTAGCGATGCAGGATGCGTGGTTTTAAAAACTTACCCTCACCCCAGCCCTCTCCCGGAGGGAGAGGGGCCGACCGGGGGATGCTTGAATACTCCATCGACCTGAAAGAGGCTCACCGAATCCATAATCGACTGGCGTTTTCAGGTCGATGTATAGCAAAAGACACCTCGGTCAGTCCCCTCTCCCTCCGGGAGAGGGCTAGGGTGAGGGGCTTGTCAGCCATAAACACTCAACTCAACCTGAACCCACCCATCTGCCGCGCCAAATCATCCGCCAGTTTCTGCAGCATCTGACAATCCTCGCGACAAGCGCGAACCTCCCCCGCCGTCGCCCGCGCCAGATCAGAAATCCCCTGCACGTTGCGGTTGATCTCCTCCGTCACCGCCGACTGCTCCTCGGTCGCCGTCGCCACCTGATGGTTCATGTCGCTGATGCGCTCGACCTGCCCGGTAATCGCGGTCAAAGACGCGCCCGTACGCTGACTCGACTCAACCCCGGTCCCCGTCGCCGCTTGCCCGGTACGCATTGACGACACCGCGTTCTCCGCGCCCTGCTTGAGGCTGCCGATCATTTGCTGAATCTCGTCAGTGGAGGCCTGAGTCCGCCGCGCCAACGTGCGCACTTCATCAGCAACAACGGCAAACCCACGCCCCATATCCCCGGCGCGCGCCGCTTCAATGGCCGCGTTCAGCGCCAGCAAATTCGTCTGCTCAGACACCCCGCGAATCACCGCCAACACCGAGTCAATCGATGCCACTTGATGCGCCAGTTCACTCACTGCGCCCGCCGCCAGGCCAATTTCGTCCGACATGCTTTCGATATGCCGGATCGACCCGCCAACATCTTCCCGCGCCTGCATCGCCTCATCCCGCGCAGTCTGCGAAGCGAGCGCCGCGTTGCCGGCGTTCTGCGCAATTTCCTGAACCGTCAGGCCCATCTCGTGAACCGCGGTGGCAACCATGTCAGTCATTTCCTGCTGACGACCGGAGCGCTCGGCAGTGTTCTCAACTACCTTCGCCACTTGCCCCACCGCCGTGCGCAGACGCTCGCTGGTGGTCAGCACTTCCGCGATCATTCCGCGCTGACTGTCGAGGAAGCGGTTGAAGCCGCGCGCCAGATCACCCAGCTCATCAGCACGGCTGGAATCTAACCGATGGGTCAAATCTCCCCCGCCGCTACCGATTGCTACCAGCGCCGCTGTTACCTGACGAATCGGTCGCACCAGCCCGCGCGCCAGCCACACCACCAAGGCCAGGCACACCAGCGCTACAGCCAGACCGATGCCGCCACTCATCCACATCGCTTTGCGCGCTTCGGCGTAGATTTGCGATTGCGGCACTTCGGCCACCAGCGTCCAGCCCAAATCACGCAACGGCAGGCTGAAGGCCAGATAGTCTTCGCCATCGCGCTGGAAGCTACTGTTCGCGGCAATTTTTTGACCCATGACCGCTTGCGCCGCCGCAGCACCAATCTGCTCCGTAAGCGTGCGTTTGCCACTGAACTGCGCTTCAGGATGCACCTGAATCAAACCGTCGGAACGCACGAGATAGACCTTGCCGCGCTCGCCGAAGCTGAAGTTGTGAATCAGCTCCGACAGCTCTTTCATGCTCAGCCCGAGACCGGCCACACCGACCACTTTGCCAGCCTGCTCCACCTTCAAATCGATAAACAGTGCCAATTCTCCGGTGGCGCCATCGTTGTCGATATTGAGGGTGCGCGACTGGTTGCTGTCGAGGAAGGAATAGAACCAGGCATCGGCCGGCTTGGTTCGACTGAGGGTGCGATCCAGGCCTTTTTCGGTGATGTAATGATTGGATTCGGTGCCGATGATCAAAGCCGTAAAAGCCTTGTGTTCGGCGCGGATGCCTTCCAGATACTGCGCGAAGCCCGCCGTTTTGCTGTTGTCTTCGCCAGACGCCAACCAGTCACGCACCATGGTGTTGCTGGCGATGTCTTTCGCGGCGGTAAGGGGCTGGACGAGGATGCGTTCGATGTCGTTGCGCGTCGCTTCAATGCTCGACGGCAAGGCTTGTTCGACCAGATAGCTCTGGGCGAGACGGTTGACCACCAGGGTATAAATGCCAACCACGATCAGGATACTGACCAGCAGAGCGGTGCCCATGCTGAGGATCAGTTGCCATTGGATACTGCGTCGCCACAACTGCATGGAGCACCCCCAAAGAATAAGTGGCGGAAGCAATGCAACAGCCGTGCCGATTGTATACAACCCGATCGACAATCTATTCTTTGGTTGTGCGCAACGCCGTCAACCCTGATTGATGGTCTTGGCGATGGTGTCGACCGTGGCGCTGACTTGCTCTTGGTAACGGTCGAGTTCTTCCTGATGCTGCTTCTTCATGTCGATCTGCTGCGAGCACAGATTCATCGCGGCCAGCACCAGCAAGCGATCACCGATCAGCGTCGGGTATTTGCGTTTGGTGTCGGCCAAAGCGGCTTTAAGCATCAATGCTGCGTCCAGCAGGGTCTGTTCTTCCCCGGCCGGTGCCTTGATCGAATAGTCCTCCCCGAGAATGGAGATGACTTTTACCCCTGCTGTGCCGTGGTTCATGCGCTGACGGGACCGGCGTTGACGCGATCAACCAGCGCCTGAATGCGGGCGGCGGTGGTGCCGTGCTTTTCTTCCTGTTCCATCAGGCTCAGTTGCAGGCTTTCGTTTTCATCCTTGGCCTGAGCCAGTTCGGTGGACAGGTTCTGATTGGTTTGCGCGAGGGTCTGGTTCTGCTGCACCAGGTCGCTGACGAGCTGTTCCAATTGGCTGAGGGATGCTTCCAACATTTTGATCTTCCAGGCATTTTCAAAGGGCGCGTACGATAAAGAAAAGTCACCACGGATGCCAGGGTTAAACCGGCGCAAGGCCTTGATTTTCCTGGCGGGCGAGCGTTCCCGCGAGCTTTAAAGACTGTGATTTGCCGATCTTGTTCCTGCACTTCGTCGCCGAGCGCCCTCTGCGACAAATACGCGCAGCCCCTCAAGACTTTAGTCGCATGACCGATAAGTCATCCATTCAGCAGTTTTAGCCCGCATGGATGCGGCCCTTCTCGGTACCCTCCATGTCCCTTCGCAATATGAACATCGCCCCGCGGGCGTTCACCGGTTTCGCCCTGATTGGCGCATTGATGTTGATCCTCGGCGTATTCGCGCTCAATCAGATGAGCAAAATTCGCGGCGCCACCGAAGACATCACCAACAGCAGCGTGCCGAGCATCAAGAGCCTCGACGAATTCACCCAACTGACCCTGCGCCTGCGGGTGCTGTCGTACCGTTTGCTGGTCAACCGCGAACCGGACGTGCAGCAGAAAACCATGGACTTGCTGGACATGCGCAACCAGCAGATCCGCAAGGCCCAGAGCGATTACGAGCCGTTTATCAGCAGCCCCGACGAACGTGCGGCGTACGATCAATATGTGCAGTTGCTGAGCCAGTACCGCCAGATCGAAGACCGGATGAGAACCCTGTCGCGCAACAATCAGGTGGATGAACTGCGCAACCTGCTCAACACCGACTTGCTGACCAACTCCGAAGCGGTCAACACCGTGCTCAACCGTTTGCTGGAGATCAATACCCGGCAAACCGTCGACACCAATCAGCAAGCGGCGGATCAATATTCTTCGGCGTTCGACCTGGTGGTCACCCTGCTGGTGATTGCGACTGGGCTGACGTTGTTGTTCGCCTGGTTGCTGACCGCCAGCATTACCAAGCCAATCGCCAAGGCACTGGAAGCCGCAGAAACCATCGCTGAAGGCAACCTGACGCAGCCGATTCAGGTCGATGGCAGCGACGAAGCCGGGCGCTTGCTGGCAGCGATGGCGAAGATGCAATCGAAGCTGCGTGACACTTTGCAGCGGATTTCCGGGTCGGCCACGCAACTGGCGTCGGCAGCGGAAGAACTCAACAGCGTCACCGACGAAAGCGCACGCGGCCTGGTGCAGCAGAACAACGAAATCGAACAAGCGGCCACCGCGGTCAACGAAATGACCAGCGCCGTGGAAGAAGTTGCGCGCAACGCGGTGAGCACCTCGGAAGCCTCGAAGAACGCCACGACCTCGGCCGGCGATGGCCGTGATCTGGTGCAGGAAACCGTCAGCGCCATCGAACGCATGAGCGCCGACGTGCAGAGCACAGCATCGTTGATCGGTGATCTGGCCAATGAATCCCGTGACATCGGCAAGGTGCTGGATGTGATTCGTGGTCTGGCGGATCAGACCAACCTGCTGGCGCTGAACGCGGCGATTGAAGCGGCGCGTGCTGGTGAAGCGGGTCGTGGGTTTGCGGTGGTGGCCGATGAAGTGCGCGCCTTGGCGCATCGCACGCAGCAGTCGACCAGTGAAATCGAGCGGATGATCGGCAGCATTCAGAGCGGCACCGAACACGCGGTGGATTCGATGCGCAACAGCACCGAACGCGCGGAGTCGACGTTGAACATTGCTCGCGGCGCGGGGATGTCACTGGATACGATCAACACTGCCATTGTTGAAATTAACGAGCGCAACCTGGTGATCGCCAGCGCGGCGGAAGAGCAGGCGCAGGTGGCGCGCGAGGTCGATCGTAACTTGGTGAATATTCGGGATTTGTCGGTGCAATCAGCGACCGGGGCCAATCAGACGAGCGCGGCGAGTAATGAGCTGTCGCGGCTGGCGCTGGATCTGAACAACATGGTTGGGCGGTTTAGCCTCTGACTCACTGATCAAAAGCAAAAGCACCCTCACCCCAGCCCTCTCCCAGAGGGAGAGGGGGAAAGGGAGCAGATTGGGGGCCTTTCAGATTTTGAGTTCGACTCGATATTGCAAGTCGGCGTACGTCGAACAGACACCTCGGTCAGTCCCCTCTCCCTCTGGGAGAGGGCTAGGGTGAGGGTTTTTTTGACAGCATCACATTTCAACAGGTTAGAATCGCTGGCACGCAGACTGCATGGTCAGTTTGTGCCCGTCTTTACGCTTCTGGAGTACTGCCTTTGAATGCGACGACCATCAACAGCCTGTTCTTGATCGGCGCGTTGCTGGTAGGTGCAAGCATTCTCGTCAGCTCACTCTCCTCCCGTCTCGGCATCCCGATTCTGGTCATTATCCTCGCAGTCGGCATGGCCGCCGGGGTTGATGGCGGCGGGATTATTTTCGATAACTACCCAACGGCCTATCTGGTCGGCAACCTCGCACTCGCGGTGATCCTCCTCGACGGCGGCTTGCGCACACGGGTCTCGAGTTTCCGCGTGGCGTTGTGGCCGGCGTTATCGCTGGCGACGGTCGGGGTGTTGATCACCACCGGGCTGACCGGCATGGCCGCCGCATGGCTGTTCGACCTGAACCTGATCCAAGGCCTGCTCATCGGCGCCATCGTCGGCTCGACGGACGCCGCAGCGGTGTTCTCCTTGCTCGGCGGCAAAGGCCTGAACGAACGGGTTACGGCCAGCCTGGAAATCGAATCCGGCAGCAACGACCCGATGGCGGTGTTTCTCACCGTGACCCTGATCGACATGCTCGCCAGCGGCCAGACCGGCCTGCACTGGAGCCTGCTGACCCACCTGATCCGCGAGTTCGGCATCGGTGGCGTGATCGGTCTCGGTGGCGGCTGGGTCATGCTGCAATTGGTCAACCGCATCAATCTGGCCAACGGCCTCTATCCGATTCTGGTCATTGCCGGCGGTCTGGTGGTGTTCGCGTTGACCAACGCCTTGCACGGCAGCGGTTTCCTCGCGGTGTATCTGTGCGGTCTGGTGATCGGCAACCGCCCGGTGCGCAGCCGTCACGGCATTCTGCACATGCTCGACGGCATGGCGTGGCTGGCGCAGATCGGCATGTTCCTTGTGCTGGGGCTGCTGGTGACGCCGCATGATTTGCTGCCGATCGCCCTGCCCGCCCTCGGTCTGGCGCTATGGATGATTCTGTTCGCGCGACCGCTGTCGGTGATGGTCGGTCTGCTGCCGTTCAAAGCCTTCCATGGCCGTGAAAAAGCCTTTATTTCCTGGGTTGGCCTGCGCGGCGCGGTACCGATCATTCTGGCGGTGTTCCCGCTGATGGCCGGGCTGCCGAATGCGCAGCTGTACTTCAACCTCGCCTTCTTTATCGTGCTGGTGTCGCTGTTGGTGCAGGGCACAAGCCTGCCGTGGGTCGCCAAATTGTTGAAGGTGACGGTGCCGCCGGAGCCTGCGCCGATTTCCCGGGCGGCGCTGGAAGTCCATGTCACCAGCGAGTGGGAGCTGTTCGTTTATAAGCTCGGCGCGGAGAAATGGTGCATCGGTTCACCCCTGCGTGAGCTGAAAATGCCCGAAGGCACCCGCATCGCTGCCCTGTTTCGTGGCCAGCAACTGCTCCATCCGTCGGGTAGTACGGTGCTGGAAGTCGATGATTTGCTGTGTGTTATCGGCCATGAACACAACTTGCCGGCCCTCGGAAAACTGTTCAGCCAGGCGCCACAACGCGGTCTCGATCTGCGTTTCTTCGGCGACTTCGTGCTCGAAGGAGACGCCCAGCTTAAAGCGGTTGCAGCGCTGTATGGCCTACCGGCCGAAGGCATCGATCCGGACATGACTCTGGGCGCCTTCATCGCGCAGAAAGTCGGCGGCGCACCGATCGTTGGCGACCAGGTCGAGTGGAACAACACCCACTGGACGGTTGCGGTCATGGACGGGAACAAGATCGGCAAAGTGGGCGTCAGATTCCCCGAAGGAAGTCGCCCGGGCCCCGGACTCTTCCTCTAAACTGCGTCCACTATCACTTGCTTGACCGGTCTCTATGCCTACCCTGCGCTCCTTTTTCGCCGCGGCCCTGCTGGGCCTGAGTCTTACTGTCGGCCCGCTGTATGCCGCCGAACCACCGTCCAGCGATGCCGTCCAGGCCAGCCTGGACAAACTTGCCGACAGCAAACTGCCGGATGCCGACAAAAAGACCCTGCAAACCGTCCTGCAGAACACGCTCAATCAGTTGAACAATCAGCGTGATTACGAGCAGAAACTGATCGACCTCAAGCAGCAACTGGCGACCGCGCCCAAGCAGACCATCGAAAACGCCCGCGAACTGACGCGCCTCAAAGCCACGACCGTGGTGCCGGTGGCGCAGCGTTTCCCCCGCGAATCGATCACGCAACTGGAGCAGATCCTCACCGACCGCTCCACCCAGCAAAGTGATCTGCAAAAAGCCCTGGCCGACGCCAACAGCCTGATCATCACCGCGCAGACGCGCCCGGAGCGCGCTCAGGCGGAAATCTCCGCCAGCCAGACGCGCATTCAGCAGATCAACAACATCCTCAAGTCCGGCAAGGACGCGGGCAAATCCGTCAGCGCCGAGCAGCGCGACCAGTTGAACGCCGAACTCGCCGCGCTGAACGCGCTGATCCCGTTGCGCCGTCAGGAGCTGGCCGGCAACAGCCAGTTGCAGGATCTCGGCAACGCCCAGCATGACTTGCTCTCGGAAAAATCCGACCGCCTCGACCGCGAGATTCAGGAGCTGCAGACCCTGATCAACCAGAAGCGTCTGGCGCAGTCGCAGGAAACCGTGACCCAGCAATCGATCGAAGCGCAGAAGGCCGGCGGCAGCAGCCTGCTCGCCAGCGAAAGCACGGCCAACCTCAAGCTCTCCGACTACCTGCTGAAAAGCACCGACCGCCTCAACGAAGTCACCCAGCAGAATCTGCAGACCAAACAACAACTCGACAGCCTGACCCAAAGCGATTCCGCCCTCGACGAGCAGATCAACGTGCTCAAGGGCAGCCTGCTGCTGTCGAAGATTCTCTATAAACAGAAGCAGGCCCTGCCGCGCCTGAAGGTCGACCGCGACCTCGCCGATCAGATCGCTGACATTCGTCTGTATCAGTTTGAAGTCAGCCAACAGCGCGAACTGCTCAGCAGTCCGACCACCTACGTCGACAACCTGCTCGCCACGCAGCCGCCGGAACAAGTCACCCCGCAACTGCGCAAAAGCCTGCTGGATCTGGCCAACACCCGCGCCGACCTGCTGGAGCGGCTGAACCGCGAACTGAGCGCGGTGCTCAACGAATCGATCACCCTGCAGCTCAATCAGAAACAACTGCTGAGCACCGCGCAAAGCCTGCGCGCGACCCTCGATGAGCAGATGTTCTGGATTCCGAGCAACAAGCCGCTGGATCTGGAGTGGATGCGCAGCGTGCCGGAGCGCCTCAAGCGTCAGGTCGACACACTGCCGTGGGCTTCAAGCCTCAGCGAATTGACTGATGGTCTGACCCAGCGACCACTGCTGTTCCTGCCGTTGGCGCTGCTGATCGGTGCCTTGTTGTGGCGCCGCAAAAGTCTCTACGGGCGCCTGAACAAGGTTCACCAGGACATCGGTCACTTCAAACGCGACAGCCAGTGGCACACGCCGCAAGCGATCCTGATCAACATTCTGTTGGCGATGCCGGTCGCGTTAGCGCTGGCCCTATGTGGTCTGGCCTTGCAGATCGACGCACGCGGACAGAACGCCAACATGGGCGCGGCGCTGCTGCAAATGGCGCAGGCGTGGCTGGTGTTTTACACCGCGTACCGGATTCTCGCGCCGGCCGGCGTGGCTGAACTGCATTTCCGTTGGGAGAAACCGCAGGTTGAATTCCTGCGCGGCTGGATCCGCCGGCTCGGTCTGGTGGTCATGGCATTGGTAACGATTGTCGCTGTTGCCGAACTGCAACCGGCGGCACTCGCCGACGACGTGCTCGGCATGCCGGTGGTACTGACTTGCTACGCCTTGATGGCGTGGTTGCTCAGCCGCCTGCTGATCAGCAGCCCGGCCCACGAAAACACTTCGCTGTTCCGCAAAGCCGTCGGCGTGATGTTCACGGTGCTGCCGATCGCCCTGTTCGTCGCGGTGTGCTTCGGCTACTACTACACCGCGCTGAAACTCAGCGACCGCTTGATCAACACCCTGTACCTGCTGATGTTCTGGCTGGTGATCGAAGCCACTTTCGTTCGTGGCCTGAGCGTTGCCGCACGGCGCCTGGCCTACCAGCGTGCGCTGGCCAAACGGCAGGCAGCGAAAGAGGCCGGCGACGGCGAAGCGGTGATCGAAGAACCGACCCTGGACATCGAAAAGGTCAACGAACAGTCGCTGCGCCTGATCCGTCTGGCCCTGCTCGGCGGCTTTATCGCGGCGCTGTATTGGGTCTGGTCGGATCTGATTTCGGTGTTCTCGTACCTCGACAACATCACCCTCTACGAATACACCAGCGGCACCGGCGCCAACATGAGCATGGTGCCGATCAGCATCGGCGACATGCTCGGCGCGTTGATCATCATCGGCATTACCTTCGCCCTCGCGCGCAACTTGCCGGGTCTGCTTGAAGTGTTCGTGCTGTCCAAGCTCAATCTGGCGCAGGGCAGTGCTTACGCGACCACGACGCTGCTGTCCTACGTGATCGCCGGTGTCGGTTTCGTCTCGACGCTGTCGACCCTCGGCGTCAGTTGGGACAAGTTGCAATGGCTGGTGGCGGCGCTGTCGGTCGGCCTCGGTTTCGGTATGCAGGAGATCTTCGCGAACTTCATCTCCGGCATCATGATCCTCTTCGAACGCCCGGTGCGCATTGGTGACACCATCACCATCGGCAACCTGTCGGGCACGGTGAGCAAGATCCGCATCCGCGCCACGACCATCACCGACTTCGACCGCAAGGACATCATTGTCCCGAACAAGACGTTCATTACCGGGCAACTGATCAACTGGTCGCTGACCGACACCATCACCCGCGTCACGCTGAAGCTCGGCGTCGATTACGGCTCTGATCTTGATCTGGTCAAGGAATTGCTGCTCAAGGCTGCCCGCGAGAACCCGCGCGTGCTCAAGGAACCCGAGCCGCACGTGTACTTCCTCAACTTCGGCGAAAGCACCCTCGACCATGAGTTGCGCATGCACGTGCGCGACCTCGGTGACCGTAACCCGGTGCTCGATGAGGTCAACCGCTTCATCAACCGCGAGTTCAAGAAGCAGCACATCAACATCTCGTTCCGGCAGATGGAGGTGTACCTGAAGAATCTGCACGGTCAGGAATACAAGATGGTGCCGATCGAACCGGAGACGAAAACCATCGTGCCGGTCGCCGACGATCAGAAACCGCTGCAAGAGCCGCCGCCGGCCAAACTCGACTAACCGGTCTATTCCCAGCAGAATGCTCGGACATTCTGCTGGAGCAGGCCCTTGAAAGCCCTCGACGAACTGACCTTCGACAATCGCTTCGCCCGCCTCGGTGACGCGTTTTCCGCCCACGTGCTGCCCGAGCCGATCGACAATCCGCGTCTGGTCGTTGCCAGCCCGGCGGCGCTGGCCCTGCTGGATCTCGATCCAGCCACCGCAGAAACTCAGGAATTTGCCGAACTGTTTGGCGGCCATAAGCTGTGGGCCGATGCCGAGCCGCGCGCGATGGTCTATTCCGGGCATCAATTCGGTGGCTACACGCCGCAACTGGGCGATGGTCGCGGCTTGTTGCTGGGCGAGGTCTACAACGCAGCGGGCGAGCATTGGGACTTGCATCTCAAGGGCGCTGGTCAGACGCCGTTTTCGCGTATGGGCGATGGTCGCGCGGTGCTGCGCTCGTCGATCCGCGAGTTCCTCGCCTCTGAAGCGCTGTTCGGGCTGAACATTCCTTCCTCGCGCGCAGCCTGCGTGATCGGCTCCGACACCCCGGTCTGGCGCGAAAAACAGGAACGCGCGGCGATGGTGCTGCGTCTGGCGCCGAGCCATATCCGCTTCGGCCACTTCGAATATTTCTATTACACCAAACGCCCCGAACAGCAGAAAGCACTCGGCGAGCACGTGCTGGCCATGCATTTCCCGGAATGCCTTGAGCAGCCGGAACCGTATCTGGCGATGTTCCGCGAGATCGTCGAGCGCAACGCCGAACTGATCGCCAAATGGCAAGCCTACGGCTTCTGCCACGGGGTAATGAACACCGACAACATGTCGATCCTCGGCATCACCTTCGACTTCGGCCCGTTCGCCTTCCTCGACGACTTCGACGCTAACTTCATCTGCAACCACTCGGATGATCAGGGCCGCTACTCGTTCAGCAATCAGGTGCCGGTCGGCCAGTGGAACCTCAGCGCATTGGCCCAGGCACTGACGCCATTCATCAGCGTCGAAGCCCTGCGCGAAACCCTCGGCTTGTACCTGCCACTGTTCCAGGCGCACTACCTCGACCTGATGCGCCGCCGCTTCGGCTTCACCAGCGCAGAAGACGACGACCAGAAACTGCTCGAAGATCTGCTGCAACTGATGCAGAACAGCGGCGTCGACTACACGCTGTTCTTCCGTCGACTTGGCGAGGACTCACCTCAGCAGGCAGTCGCTCAGTTGCGCGACGACTTCGTCGACATCAAAGGCTTCGACGCCTGGGGCGAACGCTACATCGCCCGGGTTGCCCGCGACGGCGCTGCCGATCAAGAACAGCGCCGCGCGCAGATGCACTCGGTTAACCCGCTGTACATCCTGCGTAATTATTTGGCGCAAAAAGCTATCGACGCGGCGGAGCAAGGGGATTACTCAGAGGTACGCCGACTGCACGCGGTGCTGAGCAAACCGTTTGAGGAGCAGCCGGGGATGGAAAGTTATGCCGAGCGGCCTCCGGAGTGGGGGAAGCATTTGGAGATTAGTTGTTCTTCGTGAGGCAAGCTAGATAAAGACGTCTACAGGCACCTTGAAGTGGTCCGCCAACCAGCGGACCTGCCGCAGGTTCAACTTGCGCTTGCCGTTCAGAATTTCGGAAACGACAGATTGGGTACCGACACCCGGCAGGTCGCTCTGGGTCAGTCCATGTTCGCGCATCATGTAGCCGAGGACCTCTTCGCCACTTGCCTCGGCCATGGGGTGATGCGTGCGATCCCATTCCGCAATCCAGTCAGTGATGATATCCACCAGACTCGTGAGTGGATGCGACTCGTCATCGCCGGTTATTTCGAGGATCTCGTCGACTGCCAGCACCAACGCATCGTAATCCTCTTCGTTCTTCGGTTTGCGAAGCAATGGAGAGACAAACTCCCAGTGCTCAGCAACCGTCTTGATCAAACTACTCATGGTTTTCCCTCTTTCCATTTGCCCCGATCGTATTCTCGATGGTCCAACACATGCTTGATGTAGAGCCTCTGAGATCGATAACTGACAAAGGCGATGAGCCTCAGTTTGTTGCCTCCAATGTCGAACACATGGAGATCACCGACCTTGTCGGTCGCAGGAAATATCGACTTCATTGCCGCGAAGTCCTTTGGATAACTTCTGCTTGCCAAACGAAACCACTGCGCTAGCGCGCTTGCCGCCTGAGGCCATTTTTCCCTGGCCACTCGAATGGGTTTTTCACTAAACACATGCATGCAACATCCTTATCGCATTCTGCTATGGGGAGTTAATCACAAACCAAAAATATCGCAAGTTGCGATACAGCTGAGCAGACCAGCGGGCTCGCCTGATCGCTTTCAGCCTAGGCACAACGCGAGAGTCTGCACGATTGAAAATATGAGCAAACGTCTCCAACTAGGTGTTATCAGCTCACTTGCGGAATTCACTCATGACCAACCCACTCCTCATCCCCTGCCCCGCCTGCAACGGCCTCAACCGCATCCCGTCCGAGCGCCTCGCCGATCAACCGAAATGCGGTCGCTGCAAATCCCCGGTGCTATTGAGCAAACCCTTCGAACTCAAGCAAGGCGATTACGCCAGTCAGATCAAGGGTGATCTGCCGTTGCTGGTGGATGTCTGGGCGGAGTGGTGTGGGCCGTGCAAGTCGTTTGCGCCGGTGTTCGAGCAGGCGGCGGCGCAGTTGGCGGGCAAGTGCCGGTTGGCCAAGCTGGATAGTGAGGCGAATCAGCAGTTGTCGGCGCAGTTGGGGATTCGCTCGATTCCGAGTTTGATTCTGTTCAAGAACGGCAAAGAGCTGGCGCGGCAGAGTGGCGCGTTGCCGTTGCCGCAGTTGCTGGCGTGGCTGCGTAGCCAGGGTATCTGACCCACCACTGAACCCCATGTGGGAGCGGGCTTGCTCGCGAAAGCGTTGGATCAGTCAACGGAGATGTCGACTGAACTGACGCTTTCGCGAGCAAGCTCGCTCCCACAGGGGGTTGGTTAGCTCGAAAAAAACAGTTGCCTTCGCTGAGGTCAAAGCGGCTGCGCAGTTGGGGATTCGCTCGATTCCGAGTTTGATTCTGTTCAAGAACGGCAAAGAGCTGGCGCGGCAGAGTGGCGCGTTGCCGTTGCCGCAGTTGATGGCGTGGCTGCGTAGCCAGGGTATCTGACCCACCACAAATCCAACTGTAGGAGTGAGCCTGCTCGCGATAGCGTTCGTCCAGCCAACATCTATGTGACTGACACACCGCTATCGCGAGCAGGC
>NZ_JASCPK010000143.1:0-15363 GCF_029959385.1 Pseudomonas sp. PS01303 | reverse complement strand
GCTGCGATCTTTTGCTCTTTAGAAGCAACAGCAAAAGATCGCAGCGTGCCGCAGCTCCTACAGGAGATCTCGATATCCACTGTGGGAGCGAGCCTGCTCGCGAAGCTTCTAGCTATTCTGAACCGGCACCACCGGGGCAACGACCACCACCGGTTTCTTCACCGCCGCACGCTCACCAAGAAACAGCACCGAGGTGAAATTAAACCGGCTGAACACCATCGACAACACCACCGGCCCCAGCAGCCCAACGCTCAACCCACCCAACACCAGCAGGCTCTCATCCTTCACACCCAAACGCCCCAGCACCACCCGCGACGTCGCCGCAAACAGCACATGAAACAGAAAAATCGCATACGAATACCCACCCAACCACGTCAACGCCTTCGAGCGCATGCCACTCGACAACAACGCAAAGCAAGACACACACCCCACCGTCAAACCGATCAAGCTACGGCGATCAACAATCAGCTCACGATCCAGCGCCGCCACATACAGCAACGTCAGCGAAATCAGCACGAACACTACCGGCCCGATCATCGCGAACCGTTGCTTCAGCGCCTCGACATTCTCCTGCCCGATCATCCCCGCAACAAAAAACGGCAGCAGGTAGATCGCACCGTTTATCCCGAACGCATCGAGCTTGAACGGCGGCAGCAAAAACACCAGCGCCGCAAACGCGAACAACCCATACAAGCGCGTCGCCGAACGCAGCATTCCGCGCCATTCCAGCAGCCCGACGAACATGAAAATGATGAACACCGCCTGCAAGAACCAGAAGTGGTTGATCGGCACCCAGAACGACAGCAACGCGTCGATCACGCCGACGTCCTTGTTCACTCCCGGCCCCACCGCTTGCAGCACCGAAAACGGCACACCGACGCAAAACAACGGCACGATCAGGCGCCGCACCTTGCCGCTGAAAAACGCGGAAAAGTCGTTGCCACGGATTTTGTAGATCGAATAGATATACCCGGAAATAAAGGTGAACAGCGGCATGCGCACGTACACCATCGAGTCGGCGATCACCCGGAACGGCGAGCCGATATCGATCTTCAACCCGCCGCCCAACGGCCCGATGACGTGGTAAAGCACCAGCAGCAGGCACGCCAGACCGCGCAGTGTTTCAATCTCCAGGGACTTTTTCTTGCTCGACATAAAGCACCTGCCTCAATTCAGAATTCTTGATTCAACCTGCACCGGTTTGTTCGCCCGCAGCATCAAGCCCAGCCCCACGAACAGCACCGGCACCACCATCGAAAAGTGCCGGGCGAAAGAGCCGAAGTCAGGCTCGAACAAACCCTGCACCAACAGAAACGCCAGCGGAATCGCGATCAGTTCCTTGGGTTTGGTCTGGATCGGCGCGCCTTTGTAATCGGTCGAAGTGATGACTTTGAACAGCAGCAGCGCGGTCATGATCATCAACGCCACGAAGATCACCTGCCCCGGCCCGGACAACAGAATCAGCTCCACCGGGAACGACAAGCGGAAGAAGATGATCATCGAGTCCAGCGCTTGCGAAACGAAGTCGCTGCCGGTGAGCCACGAGACGATCAGCGACTTCGAGCCCTCCTCGCCGGCCGTGCGCAGTTCGTTGTTGCTGGCGCGAATCGACGACACCGGGAAGCCCAACGCTAGTTGAATCGCCATGGCCACCGCGAGATAGAACAGGAACAACATCAGGAAGAAAGTCGTGCGTGATACGTACTTTTTCATCACGCAGACGCCGACCCACGACAGTGAAAACAGAATCCAGTACGGCCGAATCAGCACGCCGTAAATCACTGCCGAGAGAAAGAATCCGCCACGGTATTTGCGCGTCAACGAGCTGAGCAAAATGCTCAACACCGCCACCGACACGATGATTTCCTTGGTCAGATTCTCAAGGAAAAACGAGCGGACGATGCCCCACAGACACAGGGTGCCGAAGATCGCCAACGGCATGCGCCGAAACACCACCACCGGAATCGCCGTGAGGAAGAAATTGCAGAACATGCCGTAGGCCCAGGCATTGGTCAGGTTGATCCCGGTGGGCCGCAGCAGGAACGCCGAACACTCGTAGGACGAGCGATCCGGTGAGAACGGGTTCCAGAAGTTGCAGTTGTCGGCACGCGCGTAGGACGACCACAAGGTCATCGCATCCGGGCCCGGATCGCGAGGGATCAGCAGCGGCATGGCCACCGACAAAAACAACCCGGTGAACAGAATCAGGAACGACACATACGAATCGAGTCGCTTGCCGCGAAACTCGATGCACGGCAGCTTCAGGCCCATGACACGGCAGCCTTTTTCGCAGTGGTCACGCGCGTCAAAACGGCAATAACGCCGAGCTGCACGATGATCGCGAAAACGTTGCCCCACGCCGCGCCATAAATCGAATAGTGCTTGATCAACACATAGCTGACCGGCACCGAAACCAGCAGGCAGATCGCCGCGCTGGCAAGCGAGACGCGGCTGTTTTTCGAGGCAATCAAACCGCCCCAGACGATGTCGCCAATCGCCCGCAAAGCGAAGGAAAAGATCAACACGCCAAGAATCGCGTTGTCCGGACGCGGCACGCTGGTGGCGACGTAATCGAGCACCACGTTGAAGAACAGATAAATCGCCACCGCCACCGCCGCCGACACCACCAGCGAACGCATCACCCATTTGTTGACGAACAACTGCTTGACCGTAAACGCCTGCTGATCGGCCTGAAACCGCTTGGCCAACACCGGAATCCCGACCACCGCCACCACCGCATACGACAAGGCTTGCAAGGTGTTCGCCGCCGACCACGCGTACACATATTTGCCGAGGCTGGCGTAGGGCTCCAGATCGATAATCAGGAAACGCTCGGCGTACTGACTCAGCGCGATCAAACCGGTACCGAGGTAGAACGGCAACCCGGCCTTCCACACCGCGCCCGTCGCCAGCGTCGAGCTCTCGCGGCCCTTGTGCACGTTCACCACAATCAAGTATCCGGCGACAATCACCAGCACATTCGCCGCGACCCACAACCACAACACACTGGCGATCCCCGACACCCAGCCGAGCATCATCCCGCCCACCGCCAACACCGCCCACAGACCGGTCTTGATGAAAAAAAGCAATGCGCCGGCCGTGGCTTTTTGTGCGGAAAACACGAACGAGTTGATCTCGAACGACAGGTGCTCGGTGAGCAAAACCAGGGTCACGCAGAGGATCAGCGTCGCCGTCGCTTCAACGGTCTGGAACAGTGAATAAATCAGCACCGTCACCACCGACAGCACCAGTCCCACCGCCAGGTACAACAGCAAAACCTTGTCGACCACGCGGCGCGAACTGCCGCCCACGCTGATCAACCGATTGATCTCGGAACTGAAACCGACGCTGTAAAACTTCGAGGCGATCAACGACGCGGCGACCACCACACCGTAAAAACCCAGCGCCTCATAACCGAGGTAATGGGTGATCGCCAACACCAGCAAAAACTTCGCGCCCAAA
Source organism: Pseudomonas sp. PS01303 (assembly GCF_029959385.1). Classification (NCBI taxonomy): domain Bacteria; kingdom Pseudomonadati; phylum Pseudomonadota; class Gammaproteobacteria; order Pseudomonadales; family Pseudomonadaceae; genus Pseudomonas; species Pseudomonas sp. PS01303. Next base: position 11,901 of record NZ_JASCPK010000143.1, on the reverse strand, counting down.
GCTCCGCCGCGAAGCAGCAGCCGAAATATCATCGAACGACACCCTTGATGATTTCGTCCATGGCCACGGTTTTCGCTTCGATTTCACGGCAGGTATCGGTCAGGCGCTGGCCGAAATTCGACAGCGCGTTCGGCGCGTAAACCGTGTTGATGATGGTGTCGACATCGATGTCGCCGCCATTGATCACCCAGTCCTCGACGCCCATGTCCTGATAGGCGCCGAAGCCTTTGCGCTCATAGCTGATGTGGTACGCCGGCACGCCGGACAGCAGCGATTCGATCGCGCCGTGCAGGCGCACAGAGATCACCAGATCGGGCTGATATTTGGCGATGGTCGCCTTCAACGACAGCAGGTCTTCAGTGATGCCCAGCTCGCGATAGAACGCACCGTCATCGTTGCCACGAACCGCGCTCTGCACGGCGCAGACCACTTTGCTTTTTTGCTTCAGGCGTTGCAGCAGCAACTTCAGATTGGCCACGTAGGCGACCTTCTTGTCCTTGCTCCACTCCGGCGGCTTGCGCAGCACCACGCACACCGTGGCTGGCGATGCGGCGCAACGGGTGAACTTCGGTTGCTGGAGGATTTTGCTCGCCAACGATTGCACCGCCAGATCCGGCGCGCGGTAGACGTTTTCGCAAGCGTCGAAAATCGCCGAGGAACGGTTGTCACGCACGAACACCGCATCGGCGTTGGCGTAGTGCTCGACGATTTTGCTGCTCTCGCCATGGAACGGGCCGATGCTTTGCGGCAGGTACACCGACGGCACTTTGCTGAGGATCGCGGTTTCCAGTTGCTTGGCGTGACCGAGCTTCAACTTGATGTGTTCGAAAGCGCTTTTCGAGCGCATGTAGCCGCCGCCAACGCCGACGATCAGATCGGTTTTCTGCAACAGATCCGCCAACCCGGCGTAGGACTGATTGAGAAACACCGCTTGCTTGACCCGGCCCAGGCCCTTGGCCGCCATGACCGGCGCGTCGAAACGCGGGTGCGGCAGATAGCTGAAAGAATCCGGATCAGAGGCGACCACGCTGATCGCGGTGTCGTCGCCAAAGTTGCGCTGCACCAAGGCAATGGCCAGATCGACGAGCAGGCCGTCACCGGAGTTGGACGCACTGTAGCCATGCAAAATCGTTACGTTCATATGCTTGAGTTCTACTTAAAAAGTGGGAGCGCGATACAGGTCGTAGGTCTGGCGAATCATCAACGCGGCGCTGAAACGCTCGCGGACGATGCTGCGCCCTTCGCTGCCGAGATCGAGCAAGCGCGGCTTCTGGATTTGCGCCAGCACATCGGCCAGCGCCTGGTGATCACCGGACGGAAACACGTAGCCCGACACGCCGTGCGTGACCAGTTCCGGCAGCGAAGTGCAATTGCTGGCGATCACCGGCAGCCCCATGGCCATGCCTTCCAGCGGCACCATGGCGAAACCTTCCCAGCGACTCGGCACAATCAGCGCATCGGCTTTCTGGTACAGCGCCTGCACTTCGCTCGGCGTGACCCACGGCAGGTATTCGACCGAATCCATCGGCGGACACTCCACCGAATCTTCGTTGACCGCGCTGCCGACCACCGTCAGTTTCAGGTCATTGCGCTGCACATTGGCGAAGGCCTTGAGCAGCACGTCGAAGCCTTTCTGGTAATCGAGACGGCCGACAAACAGCAGATGAATCGGCTCGGGGCTCGCGGCTTTCGGCGCGTCGTCCTTATGATGAATGCCGTTGTAGATCAGCTTCATGCGTTTGCGCTCGATGCCGAAGCGCGCGGCTTTATCGAGTTCGTACTGGCTGACGCAAATGATCACGTCGGTGACTTTTTGCAGCACGCGCTCGATCCACGCATAGACCTTCTGCTTGATTGGCGAGCTTTCCATCAGGAACGAAAACGCGTGCGGGCAGTAGACGATTTTCGGCTTGCGCCACGGTCGCAACAGCACGCAGACGCAGCGGCCGATCACCCCGGAAAAGGTGCTGTGCAAATGCACCACATCGGGTTTTTCCTTGAGCAGCACTTGCGTCAGACGCCAGGCGAAACGCAACAAAGACGGCACATTGCGCCCGGTGCGCGGGAAGGTGCGGATCTGTTGCGCGCCAATGCCGTGCAGTTCTTTGGCCTGATCCTCCGGCACCAGATACACCAACTCGTAGTCGGCCGCATCGCCTTCCGGCGACGCCGAAATCGTGCGAATAACGGTTGCGACGCCACCTTTGATCGTCTCTGCCACGTGCAGTATTTTTTTCACAACTCACCCACTTCAAACAGGAAAGGACAATCGCCAAAACTCAGGATTTGTCGGACGCGTATTCGTAGTTGTAATAGCCGTAGCCGCCGTTGCCGTAGTAGCTCGCGGCACGCTTCTCGACGCCGTTGAACACCGCGCCTTTCAACTCGATACCGTTCTGCGCGAAGCGGCGGATGGTCAGCTCGATCTCTTTGGCCGGGTTCACCCCGAAGCGCGTGACGATCAGGCTGATGCCCGCTTCACGGCCGACAATCGCCGCATCGGTCACCGCCAGCAGCGGCGGCGTATCGATGATCACCACGTCGTACATCTCGCTGAGTTGCGCGAGCAATTCGCGGAAGTTCGCGTGCATCAACAGCTCGGATGGATTCGGTGGCACCTGACCACGGCTGATGAAATGCAGGTTGTCGACTTCGACTTTGTTGATCGCCTGATCGATGCTGCAGCGCTTCACCAGCAGGTCGGACAAACCGTTGCTGATTGGCGTGTTGAGGGTTTTGTGCAAATGCCCTTTGCGCATGTCGGCATCGATCAGCACCACGCGCTGACCGCTCAACGCCATGACTGCGGCGAGGTTGGACGAGACGAAGGTCTTGCCGACCTGCGGGCTCGGTCCGGAAATCATGATGCGGTTGTTGGTCGAATCGAGCCCGGCGAAGTGCAGGCAAGTGCGCAGGCTGCGGATCGACTCGATCGACAAATCGGTCGGATTGCGCAGCGCCAACAGGTACGCCGGTTTGTCGACGCCATCGCGGGCACGGCCCTTTTTGTTGTCCTCTTCCTGTTGCAGCGCGCTGTACGGAATAGACGCGTACACCGGCAAACCGAGTTGCTCGATGGCTTCGGGGCCTTCCAGCCCACGGCTCAGGGATTTGCGCAGCAGCACCAGCGCCACACCGACGAAGGCGCCGAAGAATGTCGCGATCAGCACGATCAAGGCTTTCTTCGGTTTGACCGGACTGGTCAGGTCGACGTCCGCCGTATCGACCAGACGCACATTGCCCACCGCACCGGCGCGGACGATGTCCAGCTCCTGGGATTTGTTGAGCAACTGCGTGTAGATCTGCGAGGCGACTTCGACATCGCGGGTCAGGTTGAGCAGTTCTTGCTGGGTGGCCGGCAAGTCCTGGACTTTGCCTTCCAGCGACTTCTGCTGCTGGGTCAGTTCACCGATCTGGCTCATCAACGCGCGGTAGGCCGGGTGCTGTTTGGTGAACTTGCGATCCATCTCCGCCTGCTGCATTTTCAGCTCGGAAATCCGCGTTTCCAGCGCCACGGACTGACCGAGCACCGATTGCGTTTCCAGGGAAATGTTCACGGTTTTGCCGTGGGTCTGATAAGCGTTGAGGGCATCGCTGGCCTTGGCCAGATCACGTTTGACCTGCGGCAACTGACTTTGCAGGAAGGCCAGGCTCTGCGCCGCTTCCGCCGAGGTGCGGCGCACGTTTTGCTCGACGTAGAGCGAGGCAATCTTGTTGAGAATCTTCACCGCTTCAGGCGCGTCGGCACTGGCGAGGGCCAGACGAATGATTCCCGACTCTTTGCCTTGCTCGGAAATATCCAGCGCGTCCTGATAACCCTGAATCGTCACGATGCGTGGGTTGCGCACCACTTCGAAACGCGTACCGGGATTGGCCTGCAATTGAGTGATCAAGCCTTCCACGCCATCCTGCGCAAAGGCTTCGCCCATCGCGCCCTCGGCCAGCAGGTTGTCGTTGTCATCGAGCAACTGGAAGCGATGTTGTTCGCCAGCGATCAGCGTGAGTTTTTTGCCGAGCAGTTCTTTCGGCAGATTGAGCCGGGCAAACTCCAGCCGCTCACCGCCCCAGGCGTAGCTGTTCAGGCCGAAACGCGGCGCGGCGACGCTGGTGTCGGTTTCGCCGCGATAACGCCGGGCGAGAAAACCGCCGATGAGCGGAAAGGTGTTGGGGCTGACGTCGATGTCGAGGCGCAGGTCGTCGACGGTTTTGCCGATCACTGCGCGGGATTTGATGATGCCGATCTCAGTCACCGACGGCGATTGGCCGCCGAGCATGCTGTTGAGGTCGGAAAAACCGAGCATGTCGTTCTTTTTCGGTTCGACCTGCACCAGCGCGTTCGCCGAATACACCGGCGTGGCCAAAACCGCATAGGCAATGCCGGTGACCATAAACGCGCCGGTGAGCGCGCCAATCAACCATTTCTGATCGATCAGGCTGCCAAAGATGCCGAGCAGATCAATGCTGTCTTGATCATTGTCACGGGTGCCGATTACGGACGGTAACTGCATAAGTCTGTTCTTACCATTCACTGTTCTGAAGAATATTCGTCAATGCCCGAGGCGCTGCGCCCATGAACTAACTGCGTCTTCAATCAATGCATGCGCATGGATAAAAGCGGCTTTACCTTGACGATACGGATCGTGTATTTCGCGCTCGCTCTGCCACTTGCCAAGCAGAAACACTTTGCCCCGCGCATGCGCGGCAATCTTCAGTACTTGATTAACGTGTTGTTTTTCCATGACCAGAATCAGGTCTGATTCATTGACGATGTCTGATGTCAGTTGCCGAGCCTTGAACGTTTCGGCGCTGTGGCCGTGATCTTCGAGCACCTGACGCGCCGACGCTTCGACACCCTCGCCGACCCGCGCCGCAAGGCCTGCGGAGGTGACGGTGATCGCTGACGAGGCCAGCGCGTTACGCAGCAACAGTTCTGCCGTCGGACTGCGGCAAATATTGCCCACGCACACAACAAGGATCTTTCTGAACAAGGTTTTACTTTCCCGGGTAATGTCAAACGGCCAACATGCCAAAGGATTGCAATGAACCCTGTGGATCTTCCTGCACTCAGAAATAGAATCGCCCTGTTAGTACTGGAGCATTAAGTACCACAGCGTTTTAAAGGCGCCCAACCACTATTAGCGGACTAAAAATAACTGTGATTTTCGGCTGATTGTTTTCCGACAAAAAATAACATTCACGCACTAAGTGCCATCACCTCACTCGAAAATTGAGAAAAGAGATCATTCTTCGTAGTTGTCACTTCTCTTCGGGAGAGCAGACATGAAATCGACACCTCTGAAACAACTTGGCGCGCTGACGTTGGCGCTGCTCGGTGCCACCAGTCAGGTTCACGCCAGTGAGCTGTTCCCTAACCTCCCCGCCAAAACCATCGGCGTGCAGGTGAAGATCCAGAACTTCACCGCCGCCGATGCCGCGCAGATCAAAGCCGCCGGGTTCAGTTTTGTGCGCTTCGGTGTGTGGAGCGACAGCCTGAGCGCCAAGGCCTATCAACAGCAGGTCAGCGCTGCCTTTGCGGCGGCGCGATCGGCGGGGTTGCCGGTGCTGTTGACGGTGCGCGCGATCAAGCCGTTGCCTGCCTCGTCAGGCAGCGAACTGGCGACGGCGGGCGAAGCGTTCGCCAATGCTGTGACAAGCCTGGAAACGTCCTACAGCGCGCAACTGGTGGCGATTGAGCTGTGGAACGAACCGGATCTGCCGACCTACTGGCCGACGGGCAATTTCGACACGACGTTCGTGCCGTTCATGAGTTCGGTGTGCAAGACGTTGCAGGGCAAGCCGCCGGCGACGCCACTGGTGGGTTATGGCTTCGCGCGGCCGCCGACCGCCGGTTCCGCGTCCACCGTGGCGCTGAACCGCATCGTCAGCGAATACCCGAAATGCCTGAGCGCGGTGTCGTATCACCCGTATGGCATGACTGCCGCGCAGATCAGCAGCGCGCAGGCATTCATTCAGCAGAACTTCCATTTGCCGGGGGTAATCAGTGAGTGGGGTGTCTCAGCGCTCAGCTCTAATGGTGGCGCCGACGGTCAGGCGAGCAAGATCAACGCCTTTATTGGCGATGTTAAAAAACTGCAGATCCCGCTGACGTCTATCTATGAATGGAAGAACAGTGAGTCCGGCAGTAACGATCGCGAGAAGAACTTCGGCCTGTTGACCTCTGACGGTCAGCCGAAACCGGCGCGAATGTCGGTTGAATCTTTGTTGAACGCTGAGTAGTCCGTGCGCAACCGATCTGTACGCAGGTCGGTTGCTTTGAACCTGTGCGCTGTTTTGGCATCGTATTCATCGATAGCCCGCCCCACCTTTCAAACAATCGTTTTCAGGTTGTTGCCGCAGGGGCCATCGATACACGTCCACGCCCTTGAGTGACCGTCAGCGCTCGGGTAATGTCATCAGACCCATAGGATAGAGCACGCCCATGACTTCCAAGCTGGAACAACTCAAACAATTCACCACCGTAGTGGCCGACACTGGCGACTTCGAAGCGATCGCCCGAGTCAAACCGGTCGACGCCACCACCAACCCTTCCCTGCTGCTCAAAGCCGCGGCCATTTCCGGCTACGCCGAGTTGCTGAACGCTTGCGTCAGCGACTGCAAGGGCGATGTCGGCCTGGCCAGCGACCGCTTTGGCGTCGCGGTAGGTCAGGAAATTCTCAAAGTGATCCCGGGCCGCATCTCCACCGAAGTGGATGCACGCCTGTCGTTCGACAAAGACGCCGTGCTCAAGCGCGCACATCGCCTGATCGAGCTGTACGACAAGGCCGGCATTGGCCGCGACCGCGTACTGATTAAGATCGCTTCGACCTGGGAAGGCATCCGCGCCGCTGAAGTGCTGGAAAAAGAAGGCATTCAGACCAACCTGACCCTGCTGTTCTCCTTCGCTCAGGCCGCAGCCTGCGCCGATGCCGGCGTGTTCCTGATTTCGCCATTCGTGGGCCGCATCTACGACTGGTACAAGAAGGCCAACGGCAACGACTATACCGGCGCCGATGATCCGGGCGTACAGTCGGTCACGCGCATCTACAACTACTACAAAGCCAATGACTACAAAACGGTGGTCATGGGCGCGAGCTTCCGTAACCTGAATCAGATCGAGCAACTGGCCGGTTGCGACCGACTGACCATCAGCCCGGATCTGATCGACAAACTGGCAGCGGATAACGGCAAGCTGGAGCGCAAACTGGCCCCAGGCCACGCCGGTGAAGCCCGTCAGAGCCTGAACGAAGCGCAATTCCGCTGGTTGTCCAACGAAGACGCGATGGCCACCGAGAAACTGGCTGAGGGCATCCGTCAGTTCGCTCGCGACCAGGAGAAGCTTGAGGCACTGTTGCAGGCCAAGCTGTGATTTGATTGTTTGAAATGCAAAAAGGGCGAACCTGTGAGGGTTCGCCCTTTTTTTGGCTGCTGGAAATATTCGGTGTTCATGCGGAAGCTATCGCGAGCAGGCTCACTCCTACAGGGGATCTGTGGAGTGATCGCGATTATGTGGCTAATGAAGAGCCCTGTAGGAGTGAGCCTGCTCGCGATAGGGCCAGCCGCCCTACCCCATTTCAGGCCATCAATGCCGCTCGAGGGCATTCACCAGGTCATGGAACGCTTCACGATTGGAATCGTTCAGGCCCATGAGGATTTTGTGCGCTTCCAGCACCTTGATCCGCACCACTTCTTCCGACTGATCCTGATCTGGCAGGTCGTCCAGGCACTCCGGGCATGGCACCGGGTGGTTGACGATGTTGAACACCTGCTCAAACCCCATCGATTGCAGCAGACGGGTGATGTCATCGTGGGTGGTCACGACAGTCGGCAGCAGGCCGACCTTTTGCCGCGACAGGATCGACAGTTTGGCCAGCAAGCCCAAGGTGGTGCTGTCGATGCTGCGGGTTTCGGTCAAATCGATCACGATCGCGTTGAAATTCAGCGCGGTGAAGATTTTCTCAATAGTCGCATCCAACGCCGAACACAGGGTCAGGCGAACTTCACCGACGAATTTCAGGACGAAGGTGCCGTCCTGCTCGGCGAACTGGATTCTACCGGTACTCATTAAAGATTCCTGCTCAACACCAACAGGGCGATATCATCCGGCATCTCCCCTAGCGTGGCCAATTCAAACACTTGCCGCAGACCATCCAGGCTGCCGCCCGCCGACTTCACCCGTTGGGGCAAAGCAGCTTCTTTTTCTTTGAGCGTGGGTTCTGGCAACAGATCCAGAATGCCATCGGACATCAGCGTCAGGCTGAACGTCGGCGGCAGCTCAAGCACGTGGTCTTCATAGGTGGCTTCATTAAAGAGGCCCACCGGCAAACCGCGCCCTTCGAGATAACGAACACTGTCAGGCGTGTACAACACTGGCAAAGGCAGATGACCGCCGATGCTATAGGTCAACAAACCGGTCTCCTCGTCGATGACTCCACCGACCATTGTGACGTGTTTGCCCAGCTTACAACTGATCAGCCCCCGGTTGATATGACCAAGGACTTCTGAAGGCTTGAATTCCGGCAATGTGCCGTTGCGCTTGGACTCGAACAGCAAGCGCGTGGTCATGAACTTCAACAGCACCGTGACGAAGGCTGAAGAGGCGCCATGCCCGGAAACATCCGCCAGGTAAAACGCAACCCGGCGCTCGTCGACGCGGAAATAGTCGACAAAATCACCCGACAAGTACAACGACGGGATGATCTGGTGGGCAAACTTGAACTCGTCGATGCTCCACGGACTTTCCGGCAGCATGTTCATCTGCACCTGGCGACCGGCGTTCTGGTCTTCCTGGAGCAGGTTCAGGCTGGCGGCGAGCTCACGGTTGGCCTTTTCCAGCTTCTCGCGGTAGCGCTGGTTTTCCAGCAGCAGACGCGAACGATCGAGGGCCCGGCGCACGGAGTGCTCGAGCACGGCCAGATCTTCGAGAGGCTTGATCAGGTAATCCGCCGCGCCCAGGCGCAAGGCCTCGACCGCGTCGTTCATCACGCCGGCACCCGATACCACAATCATCGGCGTCTGCGGCGAACGCTCGGTGACCTGGCGAATGAATTCGAGTCCGCCCATCTGCGGCATGCGCAGATCGCAGATAACCAAATCGGGCTGTTCTTGCTCGAATACCTTGAGACCCTGTTGGCCGTTGCTGGCCTGCAGGACGCTGAAACCACTGTCTTCCAAATAGGCCGCGAGGCTCGCGCGCACTACTTCGTCATCATCGATTATCAGCAGCGTGGCACTGGTTTTTGGCATGTGGGCAAACGGCGCCAGAATTAGGTTGGCGTAGTGGGCAAGGTAACAACCCTGCGCGGACTACTGGATTCGCTTTCTAGCCTCTCTGTCGCACCGCTTTCGAGCATTGGCCGAAACGCGGTTACTTCAGAGGTGCCCTTCTAAGGCGCAGACGGTACTCCCATCCGCAGAGCGTTTCAAGCATGCGCCGATGGTCGCTTGACGACTTTACTTGTCAAATCACTGAGAGTTATAAGAACAGCTCAAACCGTAACCCAATGGAAGGACGAAGGCATGAGTCAAACCGGTCGGGACTACAGCGAAAAGCGCGATTTCATCCGCATGCGGGTCGATGCCGATGTCGTGTTGATTCATGAGGGTGATGAGGTTTCAGGGGTGTGCATCGACCTCTCGAGCAGTGGCATGCAGGTCGAAGCTCCCAGACAATTCGCGGTCGGCGACCGTTTGAGCGTGCGGATCGACTCCGACCATGCGGCGCTCACTGGCCTTGAGGCCGAGACCGAAGTGGTCTGGGTCAGCGCACAAGATGGCGGCGCTCAGAAGCTCGGCCTGACCATTTTGAAGATGAAATAAGCGCACACAAAAAAGGCGACCCGAGGGTCGCCTGGTTGTTTCTACAGGTCGAGATTAAAAATCGTCTTCAACCTGGCCATCCTTAACCTTGAACTCGCGGTTCTGCAGGTAAGCGTTGCGGATGAACGTGTACTTGTCGCCGCTGATCAGCTTCTCGCTCGACAGCAGGCTGGCGCGGGTGTCGACGATGTTCAGACCGAAGATCGAGTTACGCGCCGGCACGTCGTCGATGTAGCGATACATGCCGGTGAAGCTGTCGACGTACTTGGACGGCGCGTCACGCAGGGTGCTCGGGCCCATCAACGGCAGCATCACGTACGGGCCGCTGCTCACGCCCCAGTAACCGAGGGTCTGGCCGAAATCTTCGTCGCTGCGGTGCAGGCCCATCTTAGTGCCGACGTCGAAGAAGCCGAGCAGACCGAAAGTGGTGTTGAAGATCAGACGCGCCGTATCAACGCCCGCAGCAGCCGGTTTGGCTTGCAGAATGTTGTTCGCCAGGTTGGTGACGTCGCCAACGTTCTGGAACATGTTGTGGATGCCGTCTTCAACGAACTGCGGCGTCACGAACTGATAACCCTGTGCCAGCGGCTTCAGCGCGTAGGTATCAACGAAATCGTTGAACTGGAAGATCGGACGGTTAACGCTTTCCCAAGGGTCTTCTTCCGTCGCAGCGTTGGCGGCGAACGGAACCAGCATGACACTGGCGCATACACAAAGCTGAGCGAGAGGATTGCTCCAGCGCATAGAAAACTCCTTGGATTTGATTCTGGCACGGGCAGCTGAGGCCACGCGTAAGAACGCTAGTATAAGCGCAATCGGCATTTTGGGCAGTCTGGCATGAGACTGTATGTAGGAAGTTTCCTTCATTCCCTTCCGCAAGCCCTGTCATCCAACTGTCATTGTCGCGCCCTAGCCTTGACGCTATTTCAGGGACGCTTCCATGTCACAGGCCGAAACCTTACCGCTCGCCACACCCAGCCTGACCGCCGTGCTGTTCGGGCTCAGTGGCTGTCTGGTGGATTTCGGCGCACGTGCGCGGCAGCTTGGCGGCAGCGACCCGGAGCACGCCATAACGACTCCCGGCGCACTCGATAGCCTGCTCAGTCTGCAGCGTCGTAAAATCCCCTGCGCATGGATCGATGAGCTCCCCCCTGCCCTTGCAAAACCGCTGTCGGCCGCTTTGCCGGAGTGGATCAAACCTTCGCAACATTCAGCAACAAACAATCCATGGCCCGCGCCGAATGCTTGCTGGCAAGCATTGATGGGACTCAACGTCGATCGGCTCGATGGCTGCGTGCTGGTCAGCGGCGAACCTCGTTTGCTGCAAGCCGGGCTGAATGCCGGATTGTGGACGATCGGCCTCGCCTCTTGCGGTTCACTGTGCGGTCTGGCGCCGAGTGAATGGCAAGCGCTGACGCAAAAAGAACGCGAACAACTGCGGGGCAAAGCAACGGTGCAATTGTTCGGGCTTGGCGTGCATTCAGTGATCGATCACTTGGGCGAGCTCGACACCTGCCTCGCCGACATCAGCCTGCGCCGCCTCAAAGGCGAAAAGCCCTGATCGGGATCATGCAGTTTGAACGAGAGTGGATTAATCTAAAGGTCAGCCACAGACCTTTGGCGCGCGGCTGCGGTCAATGCCAGTGCCTCTCGATAAAAGGAAAACACCAATGCCGGCCCAAGAACTGCAAAAACAGCTCGAAACCCTGCGCGAGCAACTGGAGCAGAATCCGCCACTGTCGGAAGCCGAACGTGAAGATCTGCGCGTGTTGATGGCGCAAATCGAGTCTGAAATCCAATTGGAGAACGCTACTCAGGACGCCAGCATCGCCGATGGCGTGAACCTGGCGGTCGAGCGCTTCGAAGTCGAGCACCCGGCGATCGCCGGCACCCTGCGCAATATCGTCAATGCGCTGGGTAGCATGGGGATCTAGGATTTCCGGCCGCACAAAAAAAGCCCTGCCATCACCGGCAGGGCTTTTTCATTTCTAATTTGGCAACGCATTCCCTTGTAGGAGTGAGCCTGCTCGCGATAGCTGACTAACATTCAACGATGATGTCGACTGCTATACCGCTATCGCGAGC
>NZ_JASCPK010000142.1:0-15375 GCF_029959385.1 Pseudomonas sp. PS01303 | reverse complement strand
ACACCAAAATCCGCTGTAGGAGCTGCCGAAGGCTGCGATCTTTTGATCTTAAAAAACAAAGTCAAAAGATCGCAGCCTTCGGCAGCTCCTACAGGGGATTTGTGGAGAGTTAGATAAACAATTCAGAAGCCAGGCTCGCCGCTGATAACTCGTCAGCAAACCTCAACAACAACGGCGCCAACTCATGCAACCGCGCCCCCGGCATCCGCGCACTCGGCCCGGCAATGCTGAGCACACCAATCACCCGACCATCCGCCGGATGTTTCACCACCGCCGCAATCGCCGACGTGCCGACCGCCGAGCTTTCCTCGACCCACGCATACCCTTGCTCACGGGCCAGACGCAGGCGCTCCAACAACTCAATATTAGAGCGCGGCGCATTCGGCCCGATACCCACCGGCACCTCCGCCGCCTGTCGCTCAACCAGTGACAACGCCTCGGCATCGCTCATGCACGCCAGCCACGCATGCCCCGACGCGGTGTAAAACAACGGCGCATCGCGGCCCATGTCCGGGTCATAACGCAGACCGGTACGTGCACCCTGCGCCTTGGCGATCCACGTTTGCCGTTCGCCATCGATCACACCGAGACGCACCAGTTCGCCGGTTTCCTGCGCCAGCCGATCCAGCACGGGCTGAACAATATCGGCGCCACTGCTCGACAGGTATTGAAAGCCCATCGCGACGAGTTTTGTCGACAGGTGATAGCGCAAGGTCTCGGGATTCTGCCGCACGTAACCAAGACGAATCAGCTCGGCGAGCAAGCGGTGAGTCGCGCTTTTCGGAATGTCCAATTGCTCGGCAAGCGTCTGCATCGGCAGCCCGCGCGGATCACTGGTGAGGCTTTCCAGCACGCTGAAAACCCGTTCAATCTGACTGCCGGCCATGGGGAAATCCAAATGAAATTTCGCCGATTCTAGAAGACATCTGCTGCAAAGCGAAATCTGGAACCGCATGTTCGATAACCGCCCGGTTTGTCGTATCAAGGCTTGTAGGCCGACGGCAGCAATGGTTATTTTCTGGAATCGAATTCCAAAAACAATTCTGCGCTGGAGCCTTGTTTGATGCCTGCCGAACTTCCCGCTATCGACTGCGACGTTTTGATCGTCGGCTCCGGCGCCGCCGGATTGTCGGCAGCCGTCACTGCTGCTTGGCATGGCCTGAAGGTCATCGTCGTCGAAAAGGATTCGGTATTCGGCGGCGCCACCGCATGGTCGGGTGGCTGGGCGTGGGTGCCGTGCAATCCGCTGGCCCGACGCGCCGGCATCATCGAAGACGTCGAACAACCGCGCACCTATTTGCGCCATGAACTGGGCGAGCATTTTGACCCGGCGATGATCGATGCCTTCCTCGAAGCCGGGCCAAATATGGTCGCGTTTTTCGAGCAACACACCGCACTGCAATTCGCCGACGGCAACGCGATTGCCGACATCCATGGCGACACCCCGGGCGCGGGCACCGGCGGACGCTCAGTGATTGCCGCGCCCTACAACGGGCGCAAGGTCGGACGCTTGCTCAAGCGACTTCGTACGACCATGCGCGAAACGTCCTTCATGGGCATGCCGATCATGGCGGGCGCGGATCTCTCGGCATTCCTCAATCTGACCCGCTCATTGAAAGCTGCCTGGCACGTGACGCGACGTTTCACCCGGCACCTGTTTGACCTCGCGACGCATGGCCGTGCGCTGCAACTGGTCAATGGCGTGGCACTGGTCGCGCGACTGGCGAAATCGGCCGAAGACCTTGGCGTGTTGCTGTGGGAATCGGCACCGGCGACTGAGTTGCTGCGTGACGAAAACCGCGTTTGCGGTGCAGTGATCAACAGCAGCAAAGGCCCGATCCGCATCCACGCACGCAAAGCCGTCGTACTCGCAGCAGGTGGTTTCGCCAACGACATCGAACGGCGCAAAGCCCTGTTCCCACGCACGCCCACCGGCCACGAACATTGGGCGTTGCCGCCGCTGGCCGTGAATGGCGATGGCTTGCGCCTGGGCGAAAGCGTCGGCGCGCGGGTCAACACCGACGTTGCGTCACCCGTCGCGTGGGCACCCGTCTCGCAAGTGCCTCATTGCGACGGCAGCATCGGCCATTTCCCACACATCATCGAGCGCGGCAAACCCGGCATCATCGGCGTACTGAGCAACGGCCAGCGTTTCGTCAATGAAGCGAATGGTTACTTCGACTACGTCAGCGCGATGGTCAAAACAGCACCGCCAGGTGAAGAGGTCGCCTCATGGCTGATCTGCACCCACGCCTTTCAGCGCCGCTATGGCCTCGGCATGTCACGGCCGTTTCCGGTTCCGTTGTCAGAATTTATCCGCAGTGGTTATCTGAAAACCGGTAACACCGTTGAGGAATTAGCCAACGCTTGCGGCGTCGACTCGAACGGTTTGCGCCAAACCCTCGACGACTACAACCGCCATGCCCACAACGGCGAAGACCCGCAATTCGGGCGCGGCGCAACGCCCTACAACCGCAAACAGGGCGATCCGGCGAACCTTCCCAACCCCTGCGTTGCCCCAATAGAAACCGGCCCGTTCTATGCCGTAAAAGTACAACCGGGATGCTTCGGCACTTTTGCCGGGCTCAAGGTCAACCCTCACGCGCAAGTGCTCGACGCCAACCAACAACCTATCGCCGGGCTGTATGCAGCGGGCGGCGACATGGCCAGCATCATGGGCGGCCACTATCCGGCGGGCGGAATCAACCTCGGCCCGGCGCTGACGTTCGGCTACATCGCCGCTCGCCACATCGCCGGCATCACTGCTTTCGAACAGGAGATCGACCATGCAGCACATCGTTAATGCCCAGGGTTTGAACATGCCGAAACTCGGTCTCGGCACGTGGCCGATGCTCGGCGAAGAATGCACCCAGGCCGTGGAGCAAGCGCTGGAACTCGGTTATCGACACATCGACACGGCTGCGGCCTACAACAATGAGGACGCAGTCGGACAAGCCTTGGCGAATACGCCGACACCGCGCGAGCAGATTCACGTCACCACCAAGGTCTGGTGGGATCAGCTGCAACCCGACGCCATGCGCCACTCCCTGGATCGCAGCCTCAAGGCCTTGCGCAGCGACTATGTCGACCTGTTCATGCTGCACTGGCCCACCACCGATTGGGACTTGCCGCGCACGCTCGAAACCTTGGCCTCGTTCAAGGAGCAAGGCTTGGCGCGCAATATCGGTGTGGCGAATTTTCCGCTGCCGCTGCTGCGCACAGTCGTCGAGGAATACGGCATTGATCTGTCAGCGATTCAGGTCGAGTACCACGTCTTGCTCGGACAAAACGCCCTGCTCGACTACGCTCGCCAACACGATCTGGCACTGACGGCCTACACGCCGCTGGCGCGCAACAAGGTTTCACACATTGCCGAGATCCAGCAGATTGCCGCCAAGCATGGCGTGCTGCCGACGCAGGTCGCGTTGAAATGGCTGCTCGATCAAGACAACGTCGCAGCGATTCCCAAGGCGAGCAGCAAAACCAATCAACTGGCCAATCTCGCGGCACTTGAGGTCAACCTCGACGATGAAGACCGGGCGCTGATTGCCAGCCTGTCGAAGCGCGAACGTCAGGTCAGTCCGGACTTCGCGCCGGTGTGGGACGCGTTTGATCAGTGAGTAGGAAAACAGCGTTTGCCCGGTTCGAAACGCCAGTTGCAGGATCGGTCTTACGCGCTCTTACACATCTGCCCTGCACAACCTGAGCTGTGCGGTTATTCATAGGCGAGGCGAAAACGCCCCATCAACCTATGAGAGACCGCACCATGCTATGGAACAAGGCAAGACGCAGCGACAACGTCAACGACACGCGAGAGGGCAAGGACGCCCGCACACTGACAGGGAAAAAACTCGGCGCCGGGCTGGCCGCCGCCGCGCTGACAGGCGTGGCGCTCTATTCGAGCTACAACACCGCGCCACAGACACCTGCTTCAGAGGTTTCCATCAGTCAGGAGATCGCGCCGGTCGACGACCCCCAACTCAAATTCATCGAATCGATACTCGGCGACACCGAAGACACCTGGGAACAGGTATTTGCCAGTACCGGGCAACACTACCCGGCGCCCACATTGACCCTGTTCAGCGATGGCATCGCGTCGGGCTGCGGCTTTGCCAGTGCGTCAAGCGGCCCCTTTTATTGCCCCACCAACCAAAACATCTACATGGATCCGGCGTTCTTCGAACAGATGGCCGAGCGCTTTTCGGTGGTCGGTGACTTCGCTCAGGCTTACATCCTCGCCCACGAAGTCGGCCACCACGTGCAAATTGCCCTGAGTATGTCCGCACCGTTTGAAAGCGCGTTGTCCGCCAGTCAGCCTGTGACCGGCGACTCAGGACTGGAGGTGCGCGCCGAACTGCAGGCCGATTGTCTGGCCGGGGTCTGGGCTCACCATGCGCAACAACGCCATGCGTGGCTGGAACCGGGCGACATCGACGAAGCACTGAACGCTGCCAGCGTGCTCGGCGATGATGCGCTGCAACGTGCGCGAAACCAGACAGTACGTCCCGAGACCTTCAGCCACGGCACATCACAACAGCGCAGTGCCTGGTTCAGCGCAGGATTCGATAGCGGCCGCGTCGAAGCGTGCGATACCTTCAACGCCGCGCAGTTGTAAGCTTGGCAATATCGGCATCTGCTTTAGAACCGGCGTCGATCACGATGGTCTGACGACCGGACTGGCGCCACCGTCGTGCACCAGCAACACTCATCACCACGTACAACAGAGGATTCCCACATGCTATGGAAAAAAGGCCGACGCAGTGACAACGTCGTCGACGCCCGGGGTGATGATGCAGGCGGTGGCGGTGGCGGCATGCGCTTTGGTGGCGGCAAAGGCCTGAGCCTGGGGGCGATTCTGCTGATCGTCGGGATCGGCTGGATCACCGGCCAGGATCCGTTGCAGATCCTCGGCCAGCTCGCCGGGCAATCTACCCAGCAAGCGGCGCCGACTTCGCAGACCCGTCAGGCGCCGCCGGCCAACGATGAACAGGCTGAGTTCGTCCGCTCGATCCTTGGCGACACCGAAGACACCTGGGGTTCGATTTTCCAACAGGCCGGTCGCCAATATAAGGATCCGACCCTGGTGCTGTTCAGCAACCGGGTCAATTCGGCGTGCGGTCTGGCGACCTCCGCCACCGGCCCGTTCTATTGCCCGGCCGACCAGAAGGTCTATCTGGACATGGCGTTCTTCCAGGAAATGTCGCAACGCTTCAAGGCGGCCGGCGATTTCGCTCAGGCCTACGTGATTGCGCACGAAGTCGGACACCATGTGCAGACGCTTCTCGGCGTCTCGGCGAAAATTCAGACAGCGCGCCAGCAAGGTCGGCAGATGGAAGGCGACGGCGGTTTGCTGGTGCGTCAGGAGTTGCAGGCCGATTGCCTCGCCGGTGTCTGGGCTTACAGTGCGCAGAAGCGTTTGAACTGGCTGGAACCGGGCGACATCGAAGAAGCCTTGAACGCGGCTAACGCCATCGGTGATGATCGCTTGCAACAACAGGGTGAGGGCCGTGTGGTGCCGGACTCGTTTACCCACGGCACGTCGGCGCAAAGGGTGCGCTGGTTTAAAACCGGATTCGCGCAGGGCCAGGTCGGCCAGTGCGACACCTTCGCGGCGAAAAACCTGTAAATGCATAAATGGCTTTTGGCGTTACTGATCGTTGGCAGCACCGCGCACGCCGCAGGTGTCGATGCGATCAGCCCCGGTCGCTTGCAACTCAAGGCCGGGGAAATGGCGGTGGGCATTGGCCCGGCGCCGGAAAAAATCGAGCGTGTGCTGATCGTCATTCATGGCCGTTTGCGCAACGCCGAGACCTATCGCAAAAGCGCCGAAAGCGCCGCCGAACTGGCCGGACAGACCGCACACACGCTGGTGATCGCCCCGCAGTTTCTCAATGAAAGCGATGTCGCCCTGTACTCGTTGCCCGCCACGTTGCTGCGTTGGCAAGGCAATGAATGGATGGGCGGCGGCTTATCCACAGGGCCGAATCCGTTGAGTTCCTACGCGGCGCTGGATGAAATCGTCGCGCGGATCACCGATCGCAAACAGTTTCCCGACGTGAAGCAGATCGTGATTTTCGGCCACTCCGGCGGCGGCCAAGTGGTGCAGCGCTATGCCCTGCTGGCCAAGGATCAACCGGCGCTGAAGGCCAACGGCATTCGTCTGCGTTATGTGGTGGCGAATCCGTCCTCCTACGCGTACTTCAATGAACAGCGGCCGGCGGCGTTCGATCACGCCAAGTGCCCGGGTTTCAATCGCTGGAAGTACGGGCTGGCAGACATGCCGGTTTACGCCGGTGGGCAAACGCCGCTGCAGCTTGAAAGCAGTTACGTCAAACGCGAGGTGATCTATCTGCTCGGGCAGCAGGATATTGATCCGCAGCACCCGGCACTGGACAAGAGTTGCGCGGCGGAAGCGCAGGGCGCGTTCCGTCTTGAGCGTGGGAAATCTTACTTCGGCTATTTGCTACGCCGACACCCGGAAGGGGTCAATCAGCGGCTGGTGGAAGTGCCGGGGGTTGGGCATAACGGCGATGGGATGCTGACGTCGCCGGAGGGGCAGAAAGCCCTGTTTGAGCAGTGAGTTTTGGGCTGATTGATCTGACGTCATCGCGAGCAGGCTCACTCCTACAGGGGGAACACATTCCAATTGTAGGAGTGAGCCTGCTCGCGATGAGGCCCGCTAAAGCACCCAAGATTTTCAGGCCTGAAGCATCCGCCGCAACTCAACACAATCTTTAGCATGCCAATCCGTCAACTCCGGCCACGGGTTCTCCGGCAAATTCACCAACACCGTCCGCGCCCCTGCCGCTCTTCCGCAATCCAGATCAAACCGGTAATCACCGACCATCACCATCTCGCTGGCCGGCACGTCCCACGCGTCTGCCAATTTCAGCAAACCACCCGGATGCGGCTTAGGCGGCGCTTCGTCGCGACCCAAGACATCCTCCACCGCAAAGCAGTCAGCCAGGCCAATCGCCTCCAGCGTCACATGCGCCAATTCCCGCGCGTTGCGGGTCAGAATGCCGAGGCGATAACCGCGCGCATGCAGATCACGCACCAGCTCAACCGCGCCGGTGGCCGGGGTCGAGCCCAGCGCCAGATCGCGTTCATGCTCCAACAACCAAGCATGTTTCGCCGCCGCTTCATCCGCCGGTAACGCCGCAAGATGCGTGAGGATGTCGTCCTCCGGCGGAATCGCCAGCGCCACGCGAATCGCCGCAAAATCGTGCACGGCCACGGTCAGCGTGCCGTCCATGTCGAACACCCAGTGCTTCACATCTTTCAGGCTCATGCCCAATCCTTGCGATGACGAATCAAGCCTTCCTGCGTCACCGAAGCGACCAATTGGCCGGCGCGGTTGTACACGCTGCCACGGGAGAACCCACGGGAATTACCGGCCCACGGACTGTCCATTGCGTAGAGCAACCAGTCATCGGCGCGCAGATCATTGTGGAACCACAGCGCGTGATCGAGGCTGGCGACCTGCATGTCTTTCTGCCAGACCGATTTGCCGTGGGGCAGCATCGAAGTGGTCAGCAGACCGAAGTCGGACGCGTAGGCCAGCAAGTATTTGTGCAGCGCCGGAATATCGGCCAACGCACCGTCAGCACGGAACCACACGTACTTCACCGGATCGGCCGGTTGCGGGTTGTACGGGTCTTTTTCGGTGACCGGGCGCACTTCGATCGGTTTCGGGCACAGCAGCTTTTCACGCATGTGTTCGGGGATCAGTTGCGCGCGTTGCTGGAACAATTCCAGTTCCGACGGCAGGTTTTCCGGGCCGACCACAACCGGCATCTGGCTCTGGTGTTGAAAACCTTCTTCGTCGTACTGAAACGACGCGCTGCAGGTGAAAATCGGATGGCCCTTCTGGATCGCGGTCACCCGGCGCGTACTGAAACTGCCGCCGTCACGCACGCGATCAACCGAATACACCACCGGCAACTTGGCGTCGCCCGGACGCAGGAAATAACCGTGCATCGAATGCACGTGGCGCGCTTCTTCAACCGTCTGACTGGCCGCCGACAACGACTGACCGAGCACCTGACCACCGAACAACTGACGGAAACCCAAGTCCTGGCTGCGGCCACGGAAGAGGTTTTCTTCGATCGGTTCCAGGGTCAGCAGGTCGACCAGATCTTCCAACACTTGGCTCATTCAGACTCTCCTCACACAAAGCAATGCCGCGCAGTCTTGGCTGCGACGGTCGATTCAGGTTCTGGCGCGAGCCACTATCGCGCCATTGTAAACGTCTGTGTCTGCTTATCCATGCAAGGTTTCCAGCCACTGCTCCCGCGTGATGCGGTAGAGCACGTGGCGGCGCAGCGTGTGATCGACGGCGAGCTTGGGGTGATCAAAATCATCGTCAGGGGCGTGATGCATGCCAATCGCTTGCATGACTTTCTCCGACGGCAGATTGATTTGCGCTGTGAACGAGACGATCTCTTTCAGGGCCATCCGGTCAAAGCCGCAGCGCAGAGCCGTCCACGCCGCTTCGCTGGCATAGCCCAGCCCCCAATGTTCCTTGGCCAGACGCCAGCCGATTTCCACCGCCGGAGTAAACGGCGCGTCGAAACCAACCACACCGAGTCCGGTGAAACCGATAAATTCGCCGCTGTCCTTGCGCTCCAGCGCCCACAGGCCGAAACCGTGTTCGGCAAAATGCCCGCGAATCCGCCCGATCAGCGAGGCGCTTTCGAGTCGGCTCAACGCGGCCGGAAAATAACGCATGACCTGAGGATCGGCACACATCGCCGCAAATGCCGGCAAATCTTCGTCCTGCCACTGGCGCATCAACAAGCGTGCGCTTTGCAGTTCCAGTATCGGCTCCATCGTGCCCCTCCGTTTCCATGCTGCAAGTCTACATCGCTGGTAGGATCCTTCACTCTTTCCAACATTTCCTACATGAATACGCCATGCCACTGCCGCTGATCTACCACGAAGACTACAGCCCCGAGTTTCCGGCGGATCACCGCTTTCCGATGGACAAGTTCCGTTTGCTGCGCGATCACCTGGTCGACAGCGGGCTGACCCGCGACGCCGAGCTGCTGCGCCCCGAGATCTGCCCCAACGACATCCTCGCCCTCGCCCATGACCGTGCGTATATCGAACGCTACATGAGCGGCGAGTTGTCCCGCGAAGACCAACGGCGCCTCGGCCTGCCGTGGAACGACGCCTTGGCGCGACGCACGGTGCGCGCGGTTGGCGGTTCGATTCTGGCGGCGGAAAAAGCCTTGGAACATGGTCTGGCATGTCATCTGGCTGGCGGCACGCATCACGCGCACTACGATTACCCGGCAGGGTTCTGCATCTTCAATGACCTGGCGATCATCAGCCATTACCTGCTGCAAAGTGGCCGGGTGAATCGCGTACTGATCTTCGATTGCGACGTGCATCAGGGTGACGGCACGGCACGAATTCTCCACGACACGCCGGAGGCGATTACCGTTTCCCTGCACTGCGAGAAGAATTTTCCTGCACGCAAAGCGGAAAGTGACTGGGACATACCGCTGCCGAAAGGCATGGGCGATGCCGATTATTTGAAGGTGGTCAATGACACGCTCAACTATTTGCTGCCGCTGTATCAACCGGATCTGGTGCTGTACGACGCCGGTGTCGATGTGCACAAGGACGACGCCCTCGGCTATCTACAACTGACGGATGAAGGCGTCGCCGCCCGTGATGAAAGTGTGATGCGCCATTGCCTGGGTCGCGACATTCCGGTGATGGGCGTGATTGGCGGCGGCTACAGCAAGGATCGCCACGCCCTCGCCCGCCGCCACGGCATCCTCCATCACAGCGCGCAGCGGGTCTGGCAATCACACGGTTGTCATTGAGCTGTGCTGCGTTACCCACAATCGCTGTGGAACTGCCTGTGGATAACCTGCGTGAAAGGGCCTACAGCCCATACCGCCCGGGGCCTACAGAACACTGGCTAATTTTTAACCATCACAACCTTGTAGGAGCAAAGCTTGCTCGCGAAAGCGGTCTTACATTCAATATTGTCGGTGGCTGACACACCGCTTTCGCGAGCAAGCTCAGCTCCTACAAGGGATCTGCGCTGTTAGAATGCGCGGCTTATCCCGCCATACCGCAGCGCACGCCATGACCCAGAATTCCGCCTCCTCCCCCGCTCACGTCGCCATCATCGGCGGTGGCCCTGCCGGCCTGATGGCCGCCGAAGTGCTGAGCCAGGCCGGAATCCGCGTCGATCTCTACGACGGCATGCCTTCGGTGGGCCGCAAATTCCTGCTCGCCGGCGTCGGCGGCATGAACATTACCCACTCCGAAGCCTACCCGGCGTTCCTCTCGCGCTACGCCGAACGCGCACCGCAAATCGCCCCGCTGCTGCGCGGCTTCGACGCCGACACGTTGTGCACATGGATTCATGATCTGGGTATCGAAACCTTTATCGGCAGCTCCGGCCGCGTGTTCCCCACCGACATGAAAGCCGCCCCGCTGCTGCGCGCCTGGCTCAAACGACTGCGCGACAGCGGCGTGGTTATCCACACCCGCCATCGCTGGCTCGGTTGGGATGAACACGGTGCGCTGCGCATCGACAGCCCAGAAGGCGAAATCACCGTCAAACCCGATGCCACCCTGCTCGCCCTCGGCGGCGGCAGTTGGTCGCGCCTCGGTTCCGACGGTGCATGGATGCTGGCGCTGGAGCAACGCGGTGTAGGACTTGCACCGTTGCAGCCGAGTAATTGTGGCTTCGAGGTGCAGGCCTGGAGCGAATTGATGGTCAGCAAATTCGCCGGCGCGCCGCTGAAAAATATCGCCATTGGTTTGAACGATGACATTCCGCGCTTGGGCGAATGCGTGATCACCGCGACCGGGATTGAGGGCAGTCTGATTTACGCGCTGTCGGCGCCGATTCGTGAGGCGATCAATCAATACGGCGCGGCGGTTATCCACATCGATCTGCTGCCCGGCCGGCCTGTGGATAAATTACAAGCGGCGTTGAGCAAGCCACGCGGTTCGCGCTCGATGGCCAAGCATCTGCACAGTCAGATCGGGATTGATGGGGTGAAAGCGGCGTTGCTGCGGGAGCTGACGGATGCGGCGACGTTCGCTGATCCGGCGCTGTTGGCGCAGGCGATCAAGGCGTTGCCGCTGACGCTGGTGAAAACGCGGCCGTTGGACGAAGCGATCAGCAGTGCGGGGGGCGTGACGTTTGAAGCGATGGATGAGCGTTTGATGCTCAAGGCGTTGCCGGGGGTGTTCTGCGCGGGGGAGATGCTCGATTGGGAAGCGCCGACGGGGGGCTATTTGCTTACAGGGTGTTTTGCCAGCGGGCGAGCGGCGGGGTTGGGGATACTGCAATGGCTCAAACACCCCCTACCTCTGTAGGAGCTGACGAGTGAAACGAGGCTGCGATCTTTTGATCTTCAAAAGCAAGATCAAAAGATCGCAGCGTGCCGCAGCTCCTACAGGAGTTACGGTTTACGCTTACGCGGCCCAGTGTTAAACACCGGCACCTTGCGCACAGGCTTGACCGAAGGCTCCGGCGCCTGCGTC
Organism: Pseudomonas sp. PS01303; assembly: GCF_029959385.1. NCBI lineage: Bacteria > Pseudomonadati > Pseudomonadota > Gammaproteobacteria > Pseudomonadales > Pseudomonadaceae > Pseudomonas > Pseudomonas sp. PS01303. The sequence goes on along the minus strand of NZ_JASCPK010000142.1, from coordinate 3,855 downwards.
TCGCCGCTGTCCACCCACTTGCCCAGATTACGTTTGCCGCCACCACCCGAAGCTTTCGGCTTCTTCGGTTTTTTCGGCTTCTTGATCACCTGACCGCTGGCATCGGTGTCCGGCACACGGTGTTCAGGCTCAAAATCCGGCTCGTTCTGACGCGTCAAAGTCTGGCGCGTGAGCATCTCAATCGCCGACAACATGTTCACTTCATCCGCGCACACCAGCGAGATCGCCTCACCGGTCGCACCGGCACGGCCAGTCCGGCCAATACGGTGAATATAATCCTCAGCCACGATCGGCAGATCGAAGTTGATCACCAACGGCAGGTCTTCAATATCCAGACCCCGCGCAGCTACGTCGGTCGCGACCAGAATCTGTACTTCACTAAGCTTGAAACGATCCAGCGCACGCTGGCGGGTCGCCTGCGGTTTGTCGCCGTGGATACCGTCGGCGTTCACACCGAGGCCCTGGAGTTTTTCCACCAGCGCATCGACGCCGTTGCGGGTTTTGGCGAACACCAGCACCTGCTTCCACTTGTTCTTGCGCATCAGGTGCACGAACAGTTCGGCCTTGCGCTTCTTGTCCACCGTGACGATCCACTGCTTGACGGTGTTGGCGGCGACATTGCGCGGGCTGACTTCAACGGTCAGCGGATCGTCGAGCATCTGCCCGGCGAGCAAGCGGATGTCGTCGGAGAAGGTCGCGGAGAACAGCAGCGTCTGACGCTTCTTCGGCAGCGCGCGGTAGATGTTCGACAGTTCTTCGGAGAAGCCCAGGTCGAGCATGCGATCGGCTTCGTCGAGCACCAGGGTTTGCAGTTGATTGAATTTCAGCGCCTTCTGGCGGAACAGGTCGAGCAGACGGCCCGGCGTCGCCACCAGCAGGTCAACACCGCCGCGCAGCTTCATCATTTGCGGGTTGATGCTGACGCCGCCGTACACCGCGTAGGTGCGCAGCGGCAGGTTTTCGGCGTACTGGCGCACGGCTTCGTGCACCTGCTCGGCCAGTTCGCGGGTCGGCACCAGAATCAGTGCGCGCACTGAATTGGCGGCGACTTTCGGCCCTTCCATGGCCAGCAACTGCAGCAGTGGCAAGGCGAAACCGGCGGTTTTGCCGGTGCCGGTCTGGGCCGCTGCCATCAGGTCACGACCGGCCAGCACGGCCGGAATGGCTTGCGCCTGAACCGGCGTCGGGGTCTGGTAGCCGAGCTTCTCGAGGGAGCGCAGCAAGGGTTCGATCAGGCCAAGGGTGGCGAAAGTCATGGAAGTACCGTAGGAAAAAATAACGCAGGCATGCAATGCCGCGCAGTTTACCCTAATTCGTACGCGTTTCTGTGGGAACGGCTGTCGGCGCCACGACTGGCGGCTGCACCGGACGACGCCACTGCGGCAGACCAATCAACACCACGGCGCTGATGATCACCAGCATCGCCAACGCTTCTTCGATGCCGATGGTCTCGCCGACAAACACGATCCCGAGCAACACCGCCACCGCCGGGTTGACGTAGGCATAACTGGTCGCCGCCGCCGGACGCACGTGCTTGAGCAGGTACATATAAGAATTGAAGGCGATGATCGAGCCGAAGAAGATCAAGTACGCCAGCGCCAGCCAGCCTTCCATCGGCGGCACGGCTTGCAGGCGTTCACCGGTCATCGCGCTACCGATCAGCAGCACCACGCCGCCGACCAACATCTCCACCGCACTGGCCATCGCGCCCTGCGGCAACGGCAAATGTCTGCTCCACACCGAACCGAACGCCCAGGTCGCCGCCGCAAAAATCAGCAGCGCCGCCCCCAGTGGACTCGATTGCAGGTTGGAGCCCATGTTGAGCATGGCGATGCCGATAATCCCTAACGCGACCCCGGCCCATTCCAGACGCGTATTGCGTGCGCCCCAGAAATAACCAAACAGCAAAGTGAACAACGGCACCGTCGCCACCGCCAATGCCGCCACGCCCGAAGCCACACCGGTGTGTTCGGCCACACTCACCGCGCCGTTACCAAAACTGAGCAGCAAAATCCCGATGATCCCCGCCGCTTTCCACTGCGCCCAGGTCGGCGCCGGCGCCCCGCGCCAACGCAGGAAGGCGTACATCAAAGTACCGGCGATCACAAAGCGCACACCACCGAGCATCAGCGGTGGCCAGTATTCAACGCCGATGCGGATCACCAGATAGGTCGATCCCCAAATCACGTACAGCGCAAAAAAAGCGGCGATCAGCGGTAGGGAAAAACGGCGCAGGGCGGGCATGAGCAGCTCGACAGTCAGAGTCTTGGGATTGGATATTCTAGAAAGGCTGGCGGGCAAAAATAAGTTACAAAACCCGTTAATCGCGCCGGTACACTTTTGAGAAATCAGCACTGAACCAATGTGGGAATCAGCCCTGCCGGCGATGGCGGTGAGTCAGTTGATCGTTCCCACGCTCCGCGTGGTAACGCAGCCCGGGACGCTCCGCGTCCCATCCAAAGCCGAACGCGGAGCGACCGTTGAGGCATTCCCACGCAGAGCGTGGGAACGATCAGGTGGTCGGGATTAGCGGTAGCGCTGCAGGTGTTCGCTGACTTTCGCGGCGGGGACTTTTTGTAGTTTGCACAGTAGGTCGTGCGATAGCTCGCGCACGCCGTGCTTGCCACGCAATTCTTCAGCCAGATGCGCCATCAGGTTCGCCGCCATCTCGGCATCGGCCATGGCCCGGTGAGCCTGGCCGGTGTGCGGCAGGCGCGCGAAGGTGGTGAGCGTGCCGAGCTTGTGATTCGGCGCTGCCGGCATCAAGCGACGGGCCAAGAGCAACGAGCAGGCAAAATTCTGCAACCGCGTGCGCTTGATTCGCCCCAGTTCGAAGTCCCAGAACTTCTGGTCAAACGAGGCGTTGTGCGCCACCAGCGGCGTGCAGCCGACAAACTCGTTGACCTCGTTCATCACCTGTTCGGCCGACGGCGCGGTGCGCAGCATGGCGTTGCTGATGCCGGTCAGTTGTTCGATGAACGCCGGGACGCGCACGCCGGCGTTCATCAGGCTCTGGTAACGCTCGACGATGCGGCCGTTTTCCAGCATGACCACGGCGATTTCCGTGGCGCGACAGCTGCTGTTCGGCGAGAGGCCAGTGGTTTCAAAGTCGATGACTGCAATGCGTTCCAAACCGGGTTCAACTCCGTTCAAATCAATTCTTGAGCAACAGTGCGCCTTCGATCGGCATGTAACGGCTGGCGGCGCGGATCAACGAATTGGCGGTCAGGCCGGGCACGCCATAGGCGACCGCTTGCACGCCGTGTTTGCTGATGATGCGTTCGAGCAGCATGTCGAAATCACCGTCACCCGAGGCCAGGACGATTTCGTCGACATGGTCGGCGGCGTCCATGATGTCGAGGGTGATGCCCACGTCCCAGTCGCCTTTGGCCGAGCCGTCGCTACGCTGGATGTAAGGCTTGAGCTTCACGGTGAAGCCGAGGTTGCGCAGGATCTGCTGGAACTGCTGCTGTTTGCTGTCGCCACGGTCGATCGCGTAGGCGTAGGCCTCGACGATCTGCCCGTCCTTGCTGATATCGGCCCACAGCGCGGCATAGTTGAAATGGCAACCATAGGCCTGACGCACGGTGTAGTAGAGGTTCTGCACGTCGGCGAACACTGCGATTTTTTTCACCGGAGTTCCTGTGGGCGCGCGAGCGCACGAAGCGGGATCAGGCGCGGGGCCCGAAAAAGGCGCTCAGTATGCCAGCCAAGAGGAAGGTTCAGCGAATAATCACCGGCAGGCGCCGAGGTGCTACTGACGAGTGGTGAATGTGGTGAGGGGATTTATCCCCGACGGGCTGCGGAGCGGCCCCAGTTTTTTGGGACTGCTCCGCAGCCCATCGGGGATAAATC
>NZ_JASCPK010000141.1:0-15591 GCF_029959385.1 Pseudomonas sp. PS01303 | reverse complement strand
GGGAATGTGGAGATTGTGTGGAGACTTCAATGCCCCCATCGCGAGCAGGCTCACTCCTACAGTTGATCGCATTCCAATCTGTAGGAGTGAGCCTGCTCGCGATGGCCGCGCCTCGGTCTCAAGACAAGCGCAATGTCACCTCAACGCCGCCCTCAACGTTGCGAATGCTCATCGAACCACCATGCAACTTCACCACTTCTTCAACAAAATTAAGCCCAAGCCCCGTGCTCTTACGGCCACTGTCCGGGCGCGGCAGGGAGTAAAAACGCTCGGTCAATCGCGGCAGCGCATAACCGGGAATCGGCGCTGTTTCATTGAACAAACGAAATTCAATCTGCTCACCAACCCGCTCGGCACTGAAACGCAAAAGCCCCTGCTTCGGGGTGAAATCCAGCGCATTCTCCAACAGATTACCCAGCGCCTGACGCAACAGAAACGGCTCGCCCATCAACAACAGATCCGCCGCAATCGTCTGCTCGATTCGCAACTGCTTCCCTTCAATCCGCGCCGCCTGGGCTTGCAACAACTCATCCACCAACACCGCCAACGGCACCGCCACCCGTTCTTCCAGGCCTTGCCGTTGTTCGACCTGCGCCAGGTTCAACAACCGCTCGATCAGCTGCTGCATCCGCGCACTTTCGCTGTCGATGTTGCCGACAAAACGCAGGCGCTGAATCGGCGGCATGTCGCCTTGCAGCAATTCCGCCGCGCCACGAATCGCCGCCAGCGGACTTTTCAGTTCATGGGTCAACGTATGCACGTAACGCTCGACGTAGGCCTTGCCTTCCAGTTGCGTGCGCATCTGTTCCACGGCGGTGGCGAGCTGCTCCAGTTCGCCACCGCGATAGTGCGGCACTTCCACGCGGCGCCCTTCGCTCACGGCTTGGGCATAACCGGTCAAGCGGTGCAGCGCGCGACTCAGCCACCACGACAGCAGCGCGCCAAACAACAGGCCGAGGCCGATCAAACCGGCGCCGTAAAACAGCAAACGTCGCTCGGTGCGATCAACGTAAGGCTGCAATGAGCTGTTGGGTTTGGCCACGGTGACCACGCCGATGATCTTGCCGTTATCGCGGATCGGCGCGCCGACATGCATCACCGACGAGCTCGCGTCGTTCGGATCGCTGCGGGTCGAACGCGCGCCGTACTCACCGCGCAAAGTCAGGTAGACGTCGTTCCAGCGCGAGTAATCCTGACCCACCGCAACGCCGCTGGAATCGAGCACAACGATGCCTTTGGCGTCGGTCACATAGATACGGTGATTGACCTGATTTTTCGGCAAGCCCCAGATCGTCGCTTGCGGCTGGCGATCACCATAAGCGCGGAGCAATTCGGGCCAGCGATTTTCGCTGAGGGTGCCGGCCTTGAAATCGTCACGAAGTATTTCCGCCATCAAATTCGCGGTATCAACCAGGGTTTCTTCGGTGGACTGGCGCACGCCGGGGCGAATTTCTTCCATCACCGTGTTGAGCACGAAATACCCGGTCAGGCCGATAAACAGCACGTACACCAGAAAAATCCGCAGCCCCAACGACATCAGCTGTGCCCCGGGCTGTAGCTGTAACCGAGGCCGCGATGGGTCTGGATCGGTTCGGCTTCGGCGCGCACCAGCCGCAGTTTGGCGCGTACGCTTTTGATATGGCTGTCGATGCTGCGTTCGTAACCGGCATCGGCCGCGACGCCCAGTGCATCGAGCAATTGCTCGCGGCTGAACACGCGTTCGGGTTGTTCGAGCAGGCATTGCAGCAGACGGAATTCGTGGCGGGTCAGGCTTAACGTCTGGCCGCGATAGCTGATTTGTACGCGCTCGGGGTCGATACGAAACAGCGCCGAGGTGGATTCAATCGGCGGACGCGGCGCCATGCGTTTGAGGATCGCTTTGACCCGTGCCGCCACTTCCCGAGGGCTGAACGGTTTGACCACATAGTCGTCGGCGCCGATCTCCAGCCCGACCACGCGATCGATCTCGGCATCGCGAGCGCTGAGGAACAGCACCGGCACTTCGCTGAAACGTCGCAGCTGTTTGCAGGTTTCGAAGCCGCTGATGTCCGGCAGGCCGATGTCGAGGATGATCAGATCGGCCGGCGTCTGCCGCTGATGTTCCAGCGCCGCCGCGCCGAGGCTCAGCCACGTGGTGGCGAACCCCTCGCCTTGCAGGGCGAAAATCAGCGTGTCGGCAATCGCCGCTTCGTCTTCGACAATCAGGATATGAGGCATGGCATCCGAGCCCGTGGTTGAGTGCGCGAACGGTGCCCCAAGCCTGACGTCACGTCAATGAGACCACTTGGCTCAGCAGTCAGGTTTGTCAGCGGTGAAGCGACGTGCCGGGTTTACCGCAGCGCCGAATTCACGCAAGGCTTTAGCACCGATCAGCAACGGGTAATTGAAGTTGCTGCGGTCGGTCAGGTTGACCTCAACGGTACGCTTGACGTCGCCCAGGCACAGCTCCAGATCGACCACCGGGCGTTTGGCGACTTCGGTGCTTTCACCCTCGTCCTCTTCATCCGAACGGCTCTTGATCTTGCTGATCCGCGCGACTTTGTGTTCGTAGACTTTGTTGCTGGCGTCTTTGGTGCCGAGGCGGAAACGCACCCAGTCTTCGCCGTCGCGGGTGAAGGTCTCGATGTCCTTGGCCGACAGCGAGGCGGTCAGCGCGCCGGTGTCCATCTTGGCCTTGAGCACTTCACCGCCGATTTCCGGCAGCGCGATGTATTCGTAGCGCCCGTACAGGGTCGGCTCGGCGGCCATGACCGGCAGGGCGACGAGGGCAAACAGTGCAAGGAGGGATTTCACGTAAGGGGCTTCCTTGGGGAGTTGGGCAACGGGATTTTAGACCGTTGCGCGCTTGATCGTTCCCACGCTCTGCGTGGGCATGCATCCAGTGACGCCCTGCGTCACAGGGACGCGGAGCGTCCCGGGCGGCGTTACCACGCAGAGCGTGGGAACGATCAGGTTAACGCGAATAAAGTGAAACATTCGTCACCGCCGATTTGGCCTGCCGCGCGAAGCTGCTTATCATGACGCGCCCAACCCACGTCATAGAGTTGCTTATGCGCCGCCTGCTCACCGGCTGTTTCGTCACCCTGCTGCTGTTGCTCAACACCCTGATCCTGATCGGGCCGTTGCTGGTGTTTGCCCTGCTCAAACTGGTCGCGCCGGGCCGTTGGCGCGACTACGCGTCGGGGGCGGTGATGTGGATCGCCGAGACCTGGGCCGAAATCGACAAGCTGATTTTCCGCCTGTGCATTCCCACCCAATGGGACATTCGCGGCGGCGAAGGCCTGCGCGGCGACACGTCTTATCTGGTGATCAGCAACCACCAATCGTGGGTCGACATTCCGGCGCTGATCCAGACACTGAACCGGCGCACGCCGTTCTTCAAATTCTTCCTCAAGAAAGAACTGATCTGGGTACCGTTTCTGGGACTGGCGTGGTGGGCGCTGGATTACCCGTTCATGAAGCGCTACACCAAGGCGTTTCTGGCGAAGAACCCGGAGCTGGCGGGCAAGGATCTGGAAATCACCAAACAGGCCTGCGAGCTGTTCAAGCGTCAGCCGGTAACCGTGGTGAATTATCTGGAAGGCACGCGCTACACGGCGGCGAAAAGCGCCGAACAGCAATCACCGTTCAGCCATTTGCTCAAGCCCAAGGCGGGCGGCGTGGCGTTTGTATTGGCGGCGATGGGTGAACAGCTGGATGCGATCCTCGACGTGACGGTGGTTTATCCACAGGCACGGATTCCAGGATTCTGGGATTTGATCAGCGGCAACGTGCCGAGAGTCATCATCGACATCAAGACCCGCGAACTCGACCCGGCGCTGTGGCAGGGCGATTACGAAAACGATCCGGCGTTTCGCCAGACCGTCCAGAGCTGGGTCAACCAGCTCTGGAACGAGAAGGATCAGCGCATCGCCGAACTGCGCGACGAGCGGCGCTGACTCAGCTACCGGCGCCAACGCCCCAGATGCTGCCCAGGCTGGTCAGCAGCGAACCGCCAACGCCTTGGTCACCCAAGTACTTGAGCAGTACCGGGGCAAACTGGCCGACCATGCCGCTGTCCATGCCCAACGCACCAAAGGCGTTGTTCAGGTCATTGGTGTCCTTGACGTTACCAAAGGCATTTTCCAGACCGGCGGATTTGCCGGACTGACCCAGCAACCCGCTCAACGCCGCCAGGTTGCCGCTACCGCCCGACAGCTTGTCGATGCCCGGCACTTCTTTGGCCAACTGCGAATAATCAGTGCTGCTCAATTGGTTCTTGGCCAGACCCAACATGGCGCTGGTGCCGCCGACGGCTTGTTGTGGCGTAACCCCCAGACCGGTGACGGCTTGCAGCAAACCGGCCGTTTCCGAGGTTGGCGCTGCGGCAGTGGCAGCGTTGCCGCCTTGCATGCTGGCAGCGGCCTTGGTGACGTCGTCCAGACTGAAACCGGCAAAGGCCGGGCTCGCCGCCAGGGTCATGAGTGATGCCAAGGCAAAACCGCGTGAAATCTTCATTCAGACATCCTCTTGCGCTGTGAAAACTACCCGTCAATGGGCAGCGAAACTGCCGGTTTGACCGAGGATACGCCGGCATGTTCCGGTGCAGAGCATCCATTTTCCCCCGTCTCACGTATATGAATCGTGAAACCCTGGAATTGTCGCGATGAATGGCACAACCGCTGTCGCTGAACTAGCCTGTGAACAGCCCGAGTCTAGCCCTCGTCGCCCATCCATTGCCTGGAGAGTCGTTATTTCCACCGCCGAGACCGATCAGCTAAGGCAGCTGTTGGCCCAGTGTTCACTGGGTGATCGGCGCGCCTTCGAAACCTTGTACCGCAGCGTCGGCCCGCGCCTGCACGGCGTGGCCCTGCGTTTCATGGGTCGCGCGGATCTGGCCGAAGAAGTGTTGCAGGAAGCCTTCGTACGGATCTGGAACAACGCCTCGCGCTACGAATCGCATCTGTCGGCGCCGATGACCTGGATGATCAACATCACCCGCAATCAGGCCATCGACCAGTTGCGCAAACACCGCGACCGGCCGCTGACCGACCTGGAACAGGACGCCCTGCAGGACGAAAGCCCCTCGGCCCACGATCAATTGAGCAGCGCCCGTGAGGCTCACGCACTCAACCGCTGCCTGGAAACCCTTGAAGGCATGCAGCGCCAATCGATCACCGTCGCCTACTTTCAGGGTTTGTCCTGCTCGGAACTCGCCGAACATTTGGCCGCGCCGCTGGGCTCGGTGAAATCGTGGATCCGCCGAGGCATGGAACGCCTGCGCCGGTGCCTTGAATCATGAACTACCAGACCCCTGCCCTGCGCCGCGCGCTCGCAGCCGATTACGCGATTGGTCTGATGTCGGCGCCTGCGCGGCGACGGTTTGAGCAGCTGCTGCTGGACGACGCGGCGTTGCGAGCGGAAGTGGCGCAATGGCAGGAAACGCTGGTGAGCCTTACCGAATCCCTGCCGGCACATCCGGTGCCCGATCGCGTGTGGCAAGGCATTACCGCGCGCATCGAACCGCAAGAGCTGCATGTGCCCGAGAAGCGTCCGTTCTGGAACTGGCTTCGCGTTATGGCGGCAGTCTGTTCAATCGTCGTGTTGGTATTCCTCGGTTCGCTGTACAACCGTGATGATGCTCGGTACACAGCGACGCTGTTGACGGCCAGTGCGCAACCGGCGCTGAAAGTTGAGGCGCATGAAGATTATCTGCAGGTCGAGCCGCTGACGCTGGCGGCGGTTGATGCGGATCGCAGTCTGGAACTGTGGGCGATTCCGGCGGATGGCAAGCCGATTTCGCTGGGGGTGATTCCGGCGGGGGGTAAAGGCAAGGTTGAGTTGAGCGAGGCGCAGAAGGTTTTGATCGGGCAGCCGATTGCGTTGGCGGTGAGTCTGGAGCCTAAGGGTGGTTCGCCGACCGGGCAGCCGACTGGGCCGGTGCTGTATCAAGGGGCGTTGGCAGAGTTGTAAAGCAAAGCCCCTCACCCTAGCCCTCTCCCGGAGGGAGAGGGGACTGACTGTGAGATATTGATGCAATACGCCGACCTGCCAGTGCTGTACTGAATCCATAATCGACTCGATCTCTCCGGTCGATGCATAACCCCAGACACCCCGGTCGGGCCCCTCTCCCTCCGGGAGAGGGTTGGGGTGAGGGTAACTTCTGACCTTGCCTTCCAACAAAAAACGGCGACCTTGAGGTCGCCGTTTTGAATTGAGCTTAAGCCCTACGCCGCACTGAACAACTTATGCGGATCAATCACAAACTTCTTCGGCACGCCCGCATCGAACTCGCCGTACCCTTCCGGCGCCTGATCCAGGCTGATCACCTGCACACCCACCACTTCGGCAATGTTGATGCGATCCCACATGATCGCTTGCATCAGTTGGCGGTTGTACTTCATCACTGGGGTTTGCCCGGTGTGGAAGCTGTGGGATTTCGCCCAGCCCAGACCGAAGCGAATGCTCAGGCTGCCCATTTTTGCGGCGGCGTCCACGGCACCCGGATCCTCGGTGACGTAAAGGCCCGGAATACCGATCTTGCCGGCAACACGCACCACGCCCATCAGCGAGTTGAGCACGGTGGCCGGTGCTTCCGATTTCGCGCCGTCATGGCCGTGACCGCGTGCTTCGAAACCGACGCAGTCCACCGCGCAATCCACTTCCGGCTCGCCGAGCAGCGCGGCGATTTGTTCGTGCAGCGGCGCGTCTTTCGACAGGTCGACGATTTCAAAACCTTGCGCCTTGGCGTGGGCCAAACGGATGGTGTTGACGTCGCCGATGATCACCACCGCAGCACCGAGCAGACGTGCAGAAGCGGCAGCGGCCAGACCGACCGGGCCAGCGCCGGCGATGTAAACGGTGCTGCCCGGGCCGACGCCGGCAGTGACCGCGCCGTGGTAACCGGTCGGGAGAATGTCGGAGAGGCAGGTCAAGTCGCGGATTTTCTCCATGGCCTTGTCGCGATCCGGCAGTTTCAGCAGGTTGAAGTCGGCGTACGGCACCAGCACGTATTCGGCCTGGCCGCCGGTCCAGTCGCCCATGTCGACGTAACCGTAAGCGCCGCCGGCACGGGCCGGGTTAACGGTCAGGCAGACGCCGGTGTGTTGCTCTTTGCAGGAACGGCAGCGCCCGCAAGCAACGTTGAACGGCACGGAGACCAGATCACCGATTTTCAGGTTTTCGACGTCGGAGCCTTTTTCGATCACCTCGCCGGTAATCTCGTGGCCCAGCACCAGACCGGTCTGCGCCGTGGTACGGCCGCGCACCATGTGTTGGTCGGAGCCGCAGATGTTGGTGGAAACCACTTTGAGAATGACCCCGTGCTCGATCTTGCGACCGCGCGGGTCCTGCATTTTCGGATAGTCGATTTTCTGTACTTCGACCTTGCCCGCGCCGAGATACACCACACCACGATTGCCAGACATGCTTTCACCTCGCTGTTGTTTTTATGGAACCGCGTTGCCCAGGCAGGCAGCGCGTTAAGTGCTCGGGTACAGATGCTGTTTCTTGTGTTGCTTGTGGGGACGTCTTCGCGGGCAAGCCTTGCTCCTACAGGTGCTCACTTGTAGGAGCAAGGCTTGCCCGCGATGGGTTGCGAAGCAGCCCCAAAATCTAAAGAACGACCGTGCGATTGGCGTTCAAAAACACTCTTCTTTCGATGTGATATCCAACCGCCCGCGCCAACGTCAGGCCTTCAATATCGCGCCCCTTGGCGATCAGATCCTCAGGGTAATGACTGTGATCCACCGCCTCGACACCCTGGGCAATGATCGGCCCTTCATCCAGATCGTTATTGATGTAATGCGCCGTCGCGCCGACCAGTTTCACGCCTTTGTTGTAGGCCTGGTGATACGGCTTGGCGCCCTTGAAACCCGGCAGCAGCGAGTGATGAATATTGATCGCCTTGCCATCGAGCTTGCGGCACAACTCCGGCGACAGCACCTGCATGTAGCGGGCGAGGATCACCAGTTCAGCACCAGACTCTTCGATCACCTGCCACACCTGACGCTCCTGCGACGGCTTGTCGTTGGGGTCGAGGGGGAAATGGTAGTAGGGAATCTGGTGCCAGTCGGCCAGCGGCTTGAGGTCAGGGTGATTGGAGACCACCGCCGCGACGTCCATCGACAATTGGCCGATGCGCTGGCGGTAGAGCAAGTCGTTGAGACAGTGATCGGCCTTGGAAACCATGATCACTACTTTTGGCCGGTAGTTCGGCGCGGTCAGTTCGAAGATCATGCCGAAGGCCTGGCCGCGTTCAGCGAGACCGGCGCGGAAGGATTGCTCGTCGAAGCCGTCGGGCTGGCGGAATTCCACGCGGATGAAAAAACGCCCGGAGAGGCGGTCATCGAACGAATGGTGCTCGGTGACGTAGCAACCCTGCTCGAACAGAAAACGCGTGACCGCGTCCACGGTGCCGAGGACGCTGGGGCAGTCGGCGGTCAGAATCCATGTGTCTGGGGCGCGGCTCATGGTGCGGTGACTCCTGTTCTTGTGCGGGGTGTCAGGTTTTTCCCTCACCCTAGCCCTCTCCCAGAGGGAGAGGGGACTGACCGAGGTGTTCTTTCGAGCTACGCCGACCTGAGATACCGGGTCGAACTCAGGCTCGAAAACCACACAAATCTGCTCCCTTCCCCCTCTCCCCCCTGGGGGAGAGGGCTGGGGTGAGGGGGTGGCTCTTGATCTATCAAGCCTGAACGCTCAACCCGTACTCAGCCGAAGCATCCTGCAACCACAACCACCAGTAATCCGAAAAACTGCGACGAATGAGCAGTTCCCAAGTGTCCTCAGCCGTATGCCGAATCATCAGCTGCGACTTGGCGAACACCGTGCCCACCGCTTTACCCACCGGAAAATTATTCGGGTGCACGTCGTAGCTGGTCGACTTCATCAGCACCTGACGCACGTTCGGCCCGCTCAGTTCGAGCACTTGCTGGCCGCCGCTGACGTTGACGATCGCAACGTGCAGATCGCCCAACGCTTCACGCAGTTTCTGTTCGGCGGCGAACTCTTCGCCGCTCGGGACGATCAGCAGCCACTCGTCCGGGCCCATCCATTGCAGGCTGGTTTCGCCTTTGACGATGACGCTCAGCGCGCCGGGCAGTTCGATGCCCAGGGCCTTGTGGACACCGGCGGCGAACGCGGCATCGTGGCCATCGCCACGAATGGTCAGGTGGCCGAGGAGTTTCTTTTCACGCACGATTACGCCGGCGTTTTTGCGGCCCTTGCCGACCAGGCTGGCGAGGTCGGCATGCTGCAGCGACGACTCGGCCTTGGCCCCGGTGGTTGGGCGTTGTTGGTACACATTGGCTGTGGTCATAAAGCACCTTCCTGAATTCTTGATCGTTCCCACGCTCTGCGTGGGAATGCCGCCATGGACGCTCTGCGTCCGCTCTTGGGACGCAGAGCGTCCCGGGATGCATTCCCACGCAGAGCGTGGGAACGATCAGTGTCAGATGTTCTGCCGATCCCCCTTCGGATCGAAGAACACCGAAGAAACGATTTCCGCCTCGATCACGCTGCCATCGGCCAGCGGCGCAAACACCCGCTCACCGAGGCGCTTCAGACCGCCCTTGACCACACCCATGGCAAACGAATAACCGAGGGAGTTGTGCGCGTAGCTGGAGGTCACGTGGCCAACCATGGTCATCGGGATCGCCTGCTTGGTGTTGAACACCAACTGCGCACCTTCCGGCAACCACACGTTCGGGTCGATCGGCTTCAGACCGACCAGTTGCTTACGCTGATCTTTCACGCAGTCTTCACGGTTCATGCCACGCTGGCCGATCCACGAGAACGGTTTGGTGCGACCGACACACCAGCCCATGTTCAGATCGTCCGGGGTCATCGAACCGTCAGTGTCCTGACCGACAATGATGAAACCCTTCTCGGCACGCAGTACGTGCATGGTTTCAGTGCCGTACGGGGTCAGGTTGTACTGCTTGCCGGCCTCGACGATTTTCTCCAGCACGCCCATCGCGTAGTCGGCCTGCACGTTGACTTCGTACGACAGTTCACCGGTGAACGAGATGCGGAACACCCGCGCCGGCACGCCGCCGACCAGACCTTCTTTCCAGGTCATGAACGGGAACGCTTCGTTGCTCAGATCAATGTCGGTCACGGCGCTGAGCAGCTGGCGGCTGTTCGGCCCGGACAGGGTCATGGTCGCCCAGTGGTCGGTGACGGACGTGAAGTAGACCTTCATGTCCGGCCATTCGGTCTGGTGGTACAGCTCCAGCCATTGCAGCACGCGAGCCGCGCCGCCGGTGGTGGTGGTCATGACGAAATGGTTGTCGGCCAGGCACGCCGTGACACCGTCGTCGAAGACCATGCCGTCTTCTTTGCACATCAAACCGTAGCGAGCCTTGCCCACGTCGAGCTTGGTCCAGGCGTTGGTGTACACGCGGTTAAGAAACTCGCGGGCATCCGGGCCTTGAATGTCGATCTTGCCGAGGGTCGAGGCGTCGAGCAGGCCGACGCTGTCGCGCACGGCTTTGCATTCGCGCTTCACGGCGGTGTGCAGGTCTTCACCGTTTTTCGGGAAGTACCATGGACGCTTCCACTGACCGACGTCTTCAAACTCTGCGCCGTTCTTCACATGCCAGGCATGCAGCGCGGTGTGACGCACCGGCTCGAAGATGTGCCCACAGTGACGACCGGCCACGGCGCCGAAAGTCACCGGCGTGTAGTTCGGGCGGAACATCGTGGTGCCCATCTGCGGGATGGTCACGTTCAGCGAGCGGGCGGCGATGGCCAGACCGTTGACGTTGCCGAGCTTGCCCTGATCGGTGCCGAAGCCCAGCGCGGTGTAGCGTTTGACGTGCTCGACCGACTCGAAACCTTCGCGAGTTGCCAGCTCAATGGCAGCAGCGGTGACGTCGTTCTGCAGGTCGACGAATTGCTTCGGCGCCCGTGCGGTGTTCTTTTCATGCGGCACCTGAAACAGCGCCAGCGTCGGTTCTTCATGACGGCTGAGGGCTTTCGGCAAGGTGCCTTCGACCGCAGCGAAACCGGCTTCACTGGCAGCGCGCACGCCACCTTCAAAACCGTCAGCCAGCGAATCGCCGAGACCGTAAACGCCGTTGATGCCACCGACGCACACGCGTTTCTGCGGTGCTTCGCCCGGTACGAAACCGAGGATTTCTTCACGCCAGGTCGGCTTGCCACCGAGGTGCGAAGCCAGGTGAACGACCGGGCTGTAACCGCCGGAACTGGCAACCACATCGCAATCAAGCCACTCGCCCGGACTGGTCACGGCGTGCGCTTTGACATCGATCGCAGCAACTCGAGCAGCGGTGACGCGCTTGCTGCCACGGGCCTCGATCACGGCACTGCCAGTGAGAATCCGAATGCCTTTGGCACGCGCCTCTTCCACCAGCGCACCACGCGGATTGCTGCGCGCATCGGCGATGGCCACCACTTGCAGACTGGCATCGAGCCAATCCAGAGCAACGCGGTAGGCGTGATCGTTGTTGGTGCTGAGGACAAGCTTCTTGCCCGGTGCCACGCCATAACGGCGCACGTAAGTCGACACCGCACCGGCAAGCATGTTGCCCGGCACATCGTTGTTGCCGTAAACCAGCGGACGCTCGCAAGCACCGGTCGCCAGCACTACACGCTTGGCGCGAACGCGGTGAATACGCTGACGCACCTGACCGATCGGCGCACGGTCACCGAGGTGATCGGTAAGGCGTTCGTGAATGGTCAGGAAGTTGTGGTCGTGGTAACCGTTGACCGTGGCGCGCGGCAACAGCAGCACGTCCGGGGTGTTCTTCAATTCGGTGATGACGCTGGCGACCCATTCCATCGCCGGTTTGCCGTCGAGGCTTTCACGCGAGTCGAGCAGGCTGCCACCGAACTCTTCCTGCTCATCGGCAAGAATCACTCGGGCACCGCTGCGCGCCGCGGCCAAGGCAGCGGCGAGACCGGCAGGGCCAGCGCCGACGATCAGCACGTCGCAGTGCTGGTTCATGTAGTCGTAGGTGTCCGGATCGTTCTCGGTCGGCGAACGGCCCAGACCGGCAGCCTTGCGAATGTACTTCTCGTAGGTCATCCAGAAAGATTGCGGGTACATGAAGGTTTTGTAGTAGAAACCCGGCGGCATCAGTTTGCCGCCGACCTTGCCGAGAATGCCCATCATGTCGTTGTTGACGCTTGGCCAGCCGTTGGTGCTGGTCGCGACCAGACCTTGATACAGCGCCTGTTGCGTGGCGCGCACGTTGGGGATCTGCGTAGCTTCGGTCGCGCCGATCTGCAGCACCGCGTTCGGTTCTTCGGCACCGGCAGCAAAGATGCCGCGCGGACGCGAATACTTGAAGCTGCGGCCAATGATGTCGACGCCGTTGGCGATCAGCGCGGCGGCCAGCGAGTCACCCTCGAAGCCTTTGTAGCTCTGACCGTTGAAGGTGAAGCTCAGCACTTTGTTGCGGTCGATCCGTCCACCGTTGGACAGGCGATTGGTCTGGCTCATACCTTCTCTCCCAGCGCCGTCGTGGCTGTTTTCGCCGTATCAGCCTTGTCGGTGAATTGCGGCTTGGTGCCGATCTTGTAGGTTTCGAGAATCTCGTAGGTCACGGTGTCGCGGGTGACGTTGAAGTACTGGCGGCAACCGGCGACGTGATCCCACAACTCGTGGTGCAGACCGCGCGGGTTATCGCGGAAGAACATGTAGTCGCCCCACTCCTCGTCGGTGCAGGCGCCAGGGTCGAGCGGGCGCGGAATGTGCGCCTGACCGGATGCGTGGAATTCCTCTTCGGAGCGCAGTTCGCCGCAGTGAGGACAGAAGATATGCAACATGGGGATTTCTCCTGTTAGTGGGCGACGGCAGCAGCGCCGTGTTCGTCGATGAGTGCGCCGTTGTGGAAACGGTCGATGGAAAACGGTGCGGCCAACGGGTGCATTTCACCCTTGGCCAGACTCGCGGCAAACACGTTGCCCGAGCCAGGTGTGGCCTTGAAGCCACCGGTGCCCCAACCGCAGTTGAAGAACATGTTCGGTACCGGGGTTTTCGAAATGATCGGGCACGCATCTGGCGTGGTGTCGACGATGCCGCCCCACTGCCGGTTCATGCGTACGCGGGACAACACCGGGAACATCTCGACGATGGCCTGAATGGTGTGCTCAATCACCGGATACGAACCGCGCTGGCCGTAGCCGTTGTAGCCGTCGATACCGGCGCCGATCACCAGGTCGCCCTTGTCGGACTGGCTGATGTAACCGTGCACGGCGTTGGACATGATCACGCTGTCGATAATCGGTTTGATCGGCTCGGACACCAGCGCTTGCAGCGGGTGGGATTCGATCGGCAGACGGAAACCGGCGAGTTTGGCCATGTGCCCGGAGTTACCGGCGGTGACCACGCCGACGCGTTTGGCGCCGATGAAACCCTTGTTGGTTTCAACGCCGATGCACACGCCGTTTTCCTTGCGGAAACCGATCACTTCGGTCTGCTGAATCAAGTCCACACCGAGGGCGTCGGCGGCACGGGCAAAGCCCCAGGCCACGGCATCGTGACGGGCGACGCCGCCGCGACGCTGAACGGTCGCGCCCATCACCGGGTAACGGGTGTTTTTCGAGCAGTCGAGGTACGGAATCTCGTCAGCCACTTGCTTGGCGTTGAGCAGCTCACCGTCGACGCCGTTGAGGCGGTTGGCGCTAACCCGACGTTCGGAATCACGGATGTCCTGCAGGGTGTGGCACAGGTTATAGACGCCGCGCTGGGAGAACATCACGTTGTAGTTCAGATCCTGGGACAGGCCTTCCCACAATTTCATCGCGTGTTCGTAAAGGTGCGCCGACTCGTCCCACAGGTAGTTGGAGCGCACGATGGTGGTGTTGCGTGCGGTGTTACCGCCGCCCAGCCAGCCCTTCTCGACCACGGCGACGTTGGTGATGCCGTGCTCTTTCGCCAGATAGTAGGCAGTCGCCAGACCGTGCCCGCCGCCGCCGACGATGACCACGTCGTAGACTTTTTTCGGCGTTGGCGTGCGCCACATGCGCTGCCAGTTTTCGTGGTGGCTGAGGGAGTGTTTGAAGAGGCCGAAGCCCGAATAGCGTTGCATAGTCAGTTACTCCAGAACACTCAGCGATAAACCGGGAAGTCTGCGCACAGGGCCGACACTTGCTGGGCAACATTGGCCTCGACATCGGCATCACCGAGGTTGTCGAGGATGTCGCAGATCCAGCCAGCCAACACTTCGCACTGGGTCACCTTGAAACCGCGCGTAGTGACGGCCGGAGTGCCGATGCGCAGGCCCGAGGTCACGAACGGCGATTGCGGGTCGTTCGGTACGGCGTTCTTGTTGACGGTGATGTGCGCACGGCCGAGGGCGGCGTCGGCGTCTTTGCCGGTCAGGCCCTGACGGATCAGGCTGACCAGGAACAAATGGTTGTCGGTACCGCCGGACACTACATCGTAGCCACGTTTGATAAACACGCTGGCCATCGCCTGAGCGTTGTCGATCACTTGTTGCTGATAAGCCTTGAAGCCTGGCTCCAGCGCTTCCTTGAAGCACACGGCTTTACCGGCGATGACGTGCATCAGCGGGCCGCCCTGAGCGCCGGGGAATACGGCGGCGTTGAGCTTTTTCTCGATCTCTTCGTTGGACTTGGCCAGGATCAGCCCGCCACGTGGGCCGCGCAGGGTTTTGTGCGTGGTGGTGGTGACCACGTCGGCGTACGGCAGCGGGTTCGGGTACAGACCGGCGGCGACCAGACCGGCGACGTGGGCCATGTCGACGAACAGCAGCGCGCCGACTTTGTCAGCGATCTGACGGAAGCGCGGGAAGTCCAGAGTCTTCGAGTAAGCGGAGAAACCGGCGACGATCATTTTCGGTTTGGATTCAACGGCGAGACGCTCGACTTCGTCGTAATCGATCAGCCCGGTGTCGGTGTTGATGCCGTACTGCACAGCGTTGTAGAGCTTGCCCGAGGACGACACTTTGGCGCCGTGGGTCAGGTGACCGCCGTGAGCGAGGCTCATGCCGAGGATGGTGTCGCCCGGTTGGATCAACGCCAGGTACACGGCGCTGTTGGCCGACGAACCGGAGTGCGGCTGAACGTTGGCGTAATCGGCGCCGAACAGTTGCTTGGCGCGTTCGATGGCCAGTGCTTCGACTTTATCGACGTGCTCGCAGCCACCGTAGTAGCGCTTGCCCGGGTAGCCTTCGGCGTATTTGTTGGTCAGGCCGCTGCCTTGCGCTTCCATCACGCGTTTGCTGGTGTAGTTCTCTGACGCGATCAGCTCGATGTGATCTTCCTGACGTTGCTCCTCGGCATTCATCGCCGCCAGCAGTGCATCGTCGTAACCCTGGATCTGGTCTTGCTTGCTGAACATCGCGTCTCTCCCAGCGGCATCTGTGCGCCATTCGTCTCGGTAAGGCACCGGCAATCACGGCAGTGCCCTTTGATGCCGATGGTATGACCGGCGCAGACAGCTCAAATGCCTGCGGACGCCACGCAAAGGTGCGTTTACGACATGCCTCGAAATGACCCAAAGAATGCATCCCCCTGTAGGAGCTGCCGAAGGCTGCGATCTTTTGACTTTGATTTTCAAGATCAAAAGAGCGCAGCCTTCGGCAGCTCCTACAGGGGTTAGGCGAGCAACTGGCGGAC